>DATECD010000001.1:0-6858 GCA_035287065.1 Chlamydiales bacterium
AAGAAAAATATCTACAATTGCATAAGGGTTGTATCCAAAGAGGCGGAGGTTGCCATTAGACTCAACAAGATCAAATCCCCACTTTTGGAATTTTTCCTGAGAGAGCAAAATCTTTTGCTTGTCGCTATCCATGATGGCAAGATCGATGTCATCGTCCCACGGAATGATCCCTCCATGACGGATCGCGCCCAGCAAGGTGCCGCCATCGGCCCAAAAAGTCACACCTTCTTCAGTAAATACTTGGTCGATTACTTTTAACATTTGATAGAGTCGTCCCACTTTTTCAGTGGGGCATCTTTCGAAATAGGTGAGATCTTCAGTTGTTAGAAGGGGTAGGTCGCCAAGGAGAGGTACATCCAAAAGAGCATAAGGGATAATAACGAATTTAGCCCTCGTCGCGACATCGTTTGGAATGATGTAATGGAAAGAGTGTTCATTGTAATTTTTCTCAAGCACTTCACGAATATATTCAAAAGAACACTCCTGCCCATCATAACAATCATAGAATATATCCTCCCGACCAGGTACTTTAAAATCATCGATCACGATGATCGCATTTCTTTTATGCGTACGACTTAAATAGAGCAGTTCCTTTTTCAAAGGCCAATCAGCTCCCCAATGAGCATCTAGATACACAAGAAGTCTTTTTGATACAAGGGAGGGGAGAAGGACATTTAAAATATCGACAGAATGCCCCTGATGGCAATGTACATTGGTCTGCGGTGCAAGACACCTTTTCGCAATTTGGTAATAGCGATCGTCTAGTTCTAAAGTATGCACATCTGTAAAGTATAGCGAGAGAAAGTGAGCAGTAACTCCTTGATAAGTCCCCGTCTCTACAGCCGTATCAAGCTGAAACCGCCGTTTGAGATAGAGGATGAATTCTCCCACCTCAGGACTATTATTGAAGGCGTGTCTTCCCGAATAAAAATCTGTATATCCTAGTTCTTGCGTAAACTGAACCTGTTCTTCAGTGGGAAGAATATTTTTTCGGAAGTTTGCAAGATCGATCACCTCAAAAGCTGTGACCTGCATCACGCAAAGAATAAAGAGATAACATTTTGTCATTTTGGAATCTCTAAATTTTATTATAATGGGCCTAAGCAGTCAAGAGGTGAAATATTGTTCATCATTACCGCTACCGATCTCTCTATTGAATTTTAATAAACTTTATAATAAAACTTATATTAGTCCGGAATTAAACAAAGAGGGGAGATATGAAAGAGTTTAGTTTTGATAAACAATGGGATAAGTGCAAACATAAGGCTAAAGAAAGATGGAACAAGTTAACGGATCAAGACTTCAATAAAATCAATGGGAAAAGAGATCAGTTAGTTCATTCACTTCAAGAGCGTTATGGCTGGCAAAGACCTCAAGCTGAAGAAGAGGTGAAAAACTTTGAGCATATGATGTGCAATGAATGTAACAAGTCTTGCCATCATGACCAGCACCCAAAACGAAAAGCTGGCTAGTTAAGTACTAGACCGAACGTGACTTAAAACTTTAAGTTTTTTTAGTCATGTTCGGTTCCTTGATTAATGTGTTCTCTCTAGCCATCTTAATCAGGGGAAAGGGCAGGCACGGGCACAGGCAGAGGCTTGAGGCACGGGAAATAGATTTCGAAAGAGGTTTATCGAAGAGGCGCCCCATATTCTTCATAGAGGGGTTTTGTGTGGTTGCGAAGTCCTTGTTGGTATGTCTTATTGAGAAAGTAGTGTTCAGGGTGAAAGGGTATGTGTCCATTTGCAGAAGGGAGATGGACGACATCTGCATGAGGGTGGCCAAAGTGTAAGATCTCTTTGGTTATAAAACGGGAACACCAATCGCCTCTTGAGATGAGATTCGTGACAGAAAAACCTAAGTCTCTAGGAAGTAGCATCGTCGGGCCACAAGCGGTGATAATGAGTCGATCTTTTTTTTCTTGAGAAAAGTCTTTGACCGCATGCCATACATCTGTTGCGCCTCGACTAAAACAGGTGATGAAGAGCTTTCTTGGATCTTCTTGGATCTCCATGCAAGCAATTTCAAGTTGAAGGGCGAGGCGAAGTTTTTCAATTCCTTGATGTGAATAGAAAAGATGTTGACTTTGGAAAACAGAGCGGATGTCTTGGGGCCACCCGAAAGATTCAGAGTGATGGGGAATGACATTGGCCTCATTTCCTAAAGCAGATTGGAGTCCTTTTGCACCTTCTAAATGGTCGCTATAACTATTTCCAATTCCATTGATATAGTAGTGGGGTGAATACTTGGGTTGGGTGGGAAAAGAGGAGTCAAACGTTTTCCACCAAGATTGCGCATAAGGGTTTAGCTCGGTCCCATCTGTTGGAGTGTAGCTAGGGCTTCTATACGTCCACTCTTTTTGCCCATCGAAATCTGCAAGGCCAAAAAGATCAAAATGAGTGAGGGGATTGTTGTGGACATAAGCATACACATTGGGACCATCGCTATTTCCAAGAGGATCAGGTGTAAGCCATCTTCCAAGGTTGGGCATGTAGTAGCGTCTGCCGAAATAGACAAAGCCTGTTTTTTCATCTTCTCTTTTTGAAGAAAATCCCCAAGGAGATGGAACACTGCCTTCTTCTTTTTCTCCAAAAGCACTATAGGAAAATGAAATCGGAGAATTGCTAGAAGAGAGGGGCAAAAGGAGCGCTACGTTTCCTTGCAAGTCGTGGATCGGCGCATAACACTTACTTCCCAGTTCGATTGCAATTGCAGCCCCAATTTCAGCACGCGGGGTCCCTTTTAAAATGCGAAGCTCTTGGATTTGGAAAGTAGAATCAAAGGCCCCTATCTCATGCATTCCGTCATAGAGAAAATAGAGAATTTTTTCTCCCTCTTTTGTTCGAATTTTACTAGAAAGACGGCGGTGAAGCGGATCGTAGGTATAGAAGACTGCCCAATCGGGCCCTTTTACTGACAAAAGTCTTCCTAGAGCATCGAAGGAATAAAAAAGTTCCCCTTGTTGCGTTGGATTACCATTGAGATCATAGGTAAGAAGAGAAGTGAGCTCATTGGAAGCGTTTAGTTTGTAGTCTATGTTCCCTTTTCTCACGCGGTTATACAGGGAATCGTAAGCATACGTTTCTTCTTCTTCACGCGTCAGTTGATAAAGATCATCGTATTGAAAATGAAGAAGCCTCCCTTGAAGCTCCATGTTGTGAATATGGCCCAAAGGGTCAAGTTGTTCGATATTTTGAGAGAAGAGGGGGGCTTTTTTTTGAGTGCATCTTCCCATTACGTCGTAAGTGGAGAGGAGCTCACCTTGCTCACCTGCTAATTTTTCTCTAAGGGGCTCTCCAAAGGAGTTATAGGCAAGACATGTGTGTGTATAAAGGGGGATTTCATTTTTATTTTTCCGAGTGATCTCTTTGATTCTATCCCCTTCATAGGTGTAGGCGATGAGACAATCGGCAGCATCAATGCGGCACTCTTTTCGTCTTCCGATAGAATCGTAGCAATTTTCTAAGGTGAAATGGGGAAATCTCTCTTCTAAAAGCATTCCCTTCTCGTTATAGGAGCGGTGGATGCCGTCGAGAAGGGTGCATCTCCCAAGGAGGTCATATTCCATCTTGTGGAAGACGGTAAAATCAGATGAAGTTAAAGAGATTAAAAATCCAAGTTCATTGTACTGATGCGTAAGAGTTGTCCCATCGGGAAGGATTTTTTTCGCTAATTCTCCACGAGGTGTGTAGGTATAGGAAGTTGTCTTTGCCTCATCTGTTTTTGCTGCGCGAATCTCTTTTTTTACCCTTCCTCTTTCATCATATTCCCACTCTGTGTGAAAGATTCTCCTTTCTCCCTCTGGAGAAAATGCGATGTCGAGTACGTGGGTAAGCTCTCCTTGCTCATTGACCCCTCTTTCTTGAAGCGCAAGTAATCTTCCCTTCCATGTCTCCACTTTCACAAGGTGATGTTGCGCATCGAAAACCTCGATCCTCTCTAGATTGAGTGGATCGATCTCTTTTTTTCTGCATACTTGGATAAAATTGCTATTTGTAAATTGATCTTCGTAGATTGTTTTGCTACTTGCTCCTAAAGGATCAATTGTCTCAATTAACCGATCTAATGAGTCATAGAGAAATGCTGTTACAGCGCCATCTTGGATTTTTTGGATGCAATTTCCCGATCGATCATACGTGTAACGCGTAAGCTCTAAGAGATTTCCCGTTGTCACTTCTTTTCTTTTTTCTATGAGCTGACCTGCAACGTCAAACTTCATTTCGGTGCGGATATCTCCTAATTTTTGAGAGGTGACCCTGCTGAGTGAATCATATTGAAAGGAGATGATTTCTCCCGCGCATTCTTCTCTTATTTTTCTTCCCGCTCCATCGTAAAAAAAAGAAGTTTTGATCCCTTCTGGATTGATGGATTCTATGAGCCTTTTTCCTTGATAGCGGAAGGACTCTTGGGAAATGATTTTTCCCTTAGCAAGGATCGTTTTTCTTAAGACCCTTTCTAGCCCATCATAGAGAAATGAAGTTGTGACTCCGATTGGATCTGTATGAGCTTTTAAAGCTCCATTGAGATAGTAGGAAAATTCTTCTTTTGCTCCATCTGGGTGTAGGATCAAAATGGGCTTTCCATAACTATTGTAGGTAATTTTTGTGACTCTTCCGAGCGAATCAGTTTTTACACTTGCGTTCCCAGCTGCATCAAACTCAGTGCGGAAGAGGGAAGGGATGAGAAATCCCCCCTCATTGCAAGTGGGAGGAAGGGTTGTTTGAGATCTTTTTCCTAACGCATTGTATAGGTGAGTTGTTCGGTTATTTCTCGGATCGATCTCTTCAACGAGTTCTCCTCTGCCATTGTAAATAAAAGAGGAAGTGAGGTGGATTGCATCTATTCCAAGGAGAGTCTCTTTTATTTTGCGATTGTGTAGGTCATAGCTCGTTTCAATTTGGCATCGTTCATTTTTTAGTTGCTCTAGACTCGGGTTGTTCAGTAGGTCATAATGGATTTTTCGGGATCTTCCGAGTGCATCAATCTCCTCAATCAATCTCCCTTTTTCATCATAGAGCCATTGCAGATGAAATTGGAATTTTCCATCAGAGTCAAAGACTTGTTTTCTTAAGATTTTTCCTCCTGTCGTGTAGGAAAGGTGAGTCTTTTTTAAAAGATGCTCTTCCCCCTTTTCTAAATAGAGATCAACAATTGTCTCTGGCATGCCGAGATAGGGGCCCTCTTGAAGAGGCGTGATGCGGCGGATTGTCCTCACTGCAACTCTTGAGAGATCCTCTTTTTGAAGCCCTTTTCCATCATCTTCGATCTCTTCAATGAGTATGTGATCTTCGTCGTAGGTGAAAAATTGGCGAAGAATACACTCTTCATGAGAATAGGTGTGGATGGAGCTAAGGAGATCTGTTCCATGGAGATAGGTGTAGATGATCTTTTTTCCTGTATCATCCCACTCTTCAAGTAAAAGACTTGGGGCGCTTTCTGAATAGCGGTAGCGCTTTGTAAAGCATTCTCCACAATAAATGGGCTCCCCTAAGTGGTTGAGCACAATCTGAGGGCCATTTCCTGAGAGATTGCCATAAAATCTTTCTTCAAGGAGGTTTCCTATTGCATCGTAGATATAACGCTTCGAGTGGATCACATGGTTTTTAGCATCGCGAAGAGCTCGCCACTGCAGTTTTTCATCTCCCCAAACACACTCTTCTGTCTGGAGAAGTAGTTGTTCTTTTGAGTAACGTTTCACCTGCCAAAGCCGCAAGTCGCTGCCGTAGAGATATTCGGTGAGACAATTTTCAGCATCTAAGACACTTGTGACATTGTATCTCGACTGTTTCCCTTCATAAGAGAGAGTATGCGTTGGTGAGGTTGCTGAATAAAGAGTCTGCACACGCCCTGTGGATGGCCCCGTTTCAAATCTTTGAAACTTCCACTCCCTATCTAATGGAAAGAGAATCTTATGAATCTTCTCATTTGCATAGGAAAAGCGGATCTTTGGAGAGGTAGATGAAATAGCTTCAATGAGCTTTCCCTCTTTTGGATCTTTTGCATAGCAAAGAGTTTGTCCATCGCTTCCTAAAATCTGGAAGCGGTTCGGGTGTGCAAGGCTAAGATAGTGGAACTTGGCTGAGGCGTATGTTTTTGTTTTTGTAGGATTTGTTGTGTAGATTTTAGAAAGAAGAGTAGTGATCTCTTTTTTGTCGTTTTCAATCTCATGATATTCGTAAAGAATCCAATTGCCGTTAGGTAGTTTTTCTGAAAGGAGTTTGTATTCATTTTTGCTCTTCCGAGTCTTTTTGTAGTGTCGGATTGTCCCATCGGCTCGGGTGATCGTGAGGTGTTTATACTTTTCATCGAAAAAAAGTTGGTGGTTGAAAGGGTTTGTTCGACTTGAAATTTCCCCTTTTGCTGTATTTGAAGTCCCTTTATTGAGTTTAGATGGGGTGTAGCGCGTCCACTTTTCTCCATCAATTTTTACAGACCCCTCTTTTTTATAAACTAAAGGCCCTTCACCGCGCTCTTGGATGATCCAGCGATAAGAGCTATCTGGCATCTCATCTGCTTTTGCAAAATCCCAAGCGAGATTCCACCCCTCTTTTTCCGTGTAATAACGGGTCAGGGGAATGGGCTGTTTTCCTTGGATCGTAAGATCAATAGAGAAAAGGGCAGGCTGCCCTGTGATTGCGCTTAACTTCCCATCGATGAGCGAGGAAGGATCATTTGCAAGAGTTGCGATTGCAGAGGAATCAAAAAAAAGAGCTTGCTCTTCAGCATAAAGTGCAAAGGCAAAAAAGAAAATCAGCAACTGTTTCATAAAAATGGCGCTGATTTTCACAGATTGAGAAAGAGAAAGTCAAATTTTTTCTCTAGCGTCTATGTCCTGCAATAGCATGATGAACTCTATCC
>DATECD010000002.1:0-17323 GCA_035287065.1 Chlamydiales bacterium
GGGGATTTTTCTATACTAAAAAGAAATGCAAATCAATCAATATCGCCTCGGATTTCTTGGGTTTGGACATATGGCAAAAGCGCTTTGCCGGGCCATTGACAAATCAAGGCTTATTCCCCGCTCTCAGATCCTTTTTTGCCAAAGAGATTTAGGAAGGATGAAGGAAAACCAGCAAACGTTTGGAATCACAGCCACAAGTCTTAAAAATCTTGTAGATACAAGTGATCTACTCCTCCTCTGTGTTCGCCCAAGTGAGCTAGAAGTTCTTTTAAAAGACTTAAAAGCCCTCTCCCTCTCCCATCAGTGGGTGATATCGATTGTGGCCGGTGTCAAAATCGCACATATCCAAACTTTTCTTGGAAAAATCCCTGTGATTCGGGCGATGCCGAACTTGCCCACTGAAGTGGGGATGGGAATGACAACGCTCTCTTTTTCCCCTGAAAGCCCCCTAGAGTTTCAAAGTCTTTCCCGCCTTCTTTTCAAAGGGATGGGAGAGATTGCAGAACTTCCTGAAATAAAGATGGACATAGCAACAGCCATTGCAGGAAGTGGCCCCGCCTACGTTTTTGCCTTAATCGAGGCAGCTGCAAGATTAGGTGAGAAAAATGGGATTCCTTATGCAGTTGCTCGCCGTATGGCAGCTCAAACTTTTTTGGGCGCAGGCAAGATGATTTTGGAATCGCCAGAGGCAATCCAAGATTTGATCCAAAGCATTGCAGTTCCCAATGGAATAACAGAAGCGGGATTTCGCGCCTTTAGAGAACACAAAGTCGAAAGCGGCTTTGAAGAAACTCTTCTCGCCGCCTTCAGACGCGCTTGCGAACTGGCTTAAGTCATTTATTGAATACGACAAAGAGATGATATCTGACCACAGAGACAGAAACCACAGAGAAATAGCGAATAAAAAAACAATTTCTCTGTGGTTTCTGTCTCTGTGGTAAAATTCTAACCCTTTTAAAGAATATCTCGTAAGTTTTGAAAGAGATCTGTATTCAACATAGATTTATGTCCAGCAGCTCTCGTGTTTCGCGGGAGCTGCTGCAAATGTTTTAAGATAGCTTGAGAAAAAGAGAAATTTCAAGCTATCTTTCTATGAATGATAACGAAAGAAAAGCTTGTGATCATTGGCTCTGGCCCTGCCGGTTACACAGCGGCTATTTATGCAGCAAGGGCCGAACTAACTCCTGTTCTCTTTGAGGGATTTTCTTCTGGCCCGATTGGGGGGCAGCTCATGACGACAACGGAAGTGGAAAATTATCCTGGGTTTCCTAAAGGGGTTTTTGGACCCGATCTCATGGTTGCATTTAAGTCTCAGGCCGAAAGGTTCGGGACGAAGTGTCTTGTTGAAGATGTCATCAGTGTCGATTTTTCTAAGGTCCCTTTTCTTGTGTGCGGCACATCGACTCAAGTAGAAGCTGAGGCTGTGATCATTGCAACGGGTGCAACGGCAAAACGGCTTCCGATTCCTGGAGCTGGTGAAGGAGAGTTTTGGCAGAAAGGGGTGAGCGCTTGCGCTGTATGCGATGGAGCGGCTCCCATTTTTCGAGGAAAGCCACTTTTTGTTATTGGCGGCGGGGATAGCGCAGTAGAGGAGGCGCTTTTTTTAACAAAATATGCAAGTCGCGTGTTTGTTGTGCATAGAAGAGAGGCGTTAAGAGCATCGAAGATCATGGCGGAAAGGCTACTGAAGCACCCTAAAGTGGAGCCGATTTGGAATTCGGAGATTTCCCAAGTGTTGGGCGATCAATTAGTAAATCGCGTCCAGATTCGAAACCTAATCACAGGGAAAGAAGAGATAAAAGAAGCAGGTGGTGTCTTTTTTGCAATCGGCCATCAACCGAATACGAAATTTTTAGGTGGGCAATTGCCGATGGATGAAGCGGGATATCTGATTGTAAAACCAGGTACAACGTTCACATCGAAAGAGGGGGTTTTTGTCGCAGGAGATGTGCAAGATCACAGGTATCGTCAAGCAGTGACTGCAGCTGGAAGCGGATGCATGGCAGCTCTTGATGCTGAGCAATGGCTTACTGCAAGAGAGAGTAAATGAGAAAGTTTTTGGCATTTCTCGCATTGGCATTTTTTGCATTGGCAGGAAGCGCGTTTGCTTTGGAGGTTCAGCCTTGGTTTGGGGAGGTGTATCAGTTTCATCTTTTAAGTTCTTATTCCTATAGCTGGTTTCACTCTGTTCAGAATGCAAGGCCTCCCTTTCATAAATTCTTTCAGGAAAATTTAGTCTACTTTGATCTCGATTTTTCCCTTTCTCCTGAATGGAGTGTCGACGCCGATTTACAATTTGCAGATACAACTGCAGTTCCCTTTAGTTTTCGAACAGCTGCTGTCCAGGGGCGGTATCTTTGGTTGGATGATATCATTGGCGATCCAATCAGTTTATCAACAGGTGCAAGCGCGCGCTTCACCTCTTCAAAGGGGCTCAGCGACATCAGTTGCCCTTCATTTGCCAATCTCGATCTTGAAGTGAACGTTGCTTTGGGAAAAGAATTTATCTCAGGGTATACCTGGCGCTATCGAACCTGGGCCTACGGGGCAATTGGACAAGGCAATCGCGGCTCACCTTGGGTAAAAGGGATTGTTGCTTTTGAGATGAATTGTAGAGATTTGCACAAATGGGCCCTTTACACTGAAGGGACAAACGCTTATGGAAGACATACACATATCAATGTGGAGCGCTTCTATGGATATGCTAAGATTCGGGAGAAACTGATCGATGTGGGAGCTCGCTACGGCTATCGGATGGGAGTATGGGGAACGCTTCGCTTTGATTACTTGTACCGAGTGTTAGCTAAATCGGCTCCGCAGAATGTCAATACAGTCATGGTGAGTTGGCTCTTACCCTTCTCTTTTTGAAATCGCTACTGCAAATGCGTGTTCTTTTGTGTGCGTGATGGAAAGGAGGATCTCAACTATTCCCAATTGCTTCTCTATTTTCTGAGACAAGATCACAATTGGTTTCCCTTTTGGATCATTTACGATCTCTATGTCGCGAAAGCGAAGTTCTGCGCCAAACCCTGTTCCTAGTGCCTTAGCGACCGCCTCTTTTGCTGCAAAACGACCTGCTAGATGAGGGATCGGATCTTTATATCGCAAGCAGTAGTCTTGCTCAGTTTTCGTGAAGAGTCGATCGAGAAAGTGGGTCCCATACCGGTCGACACTTTTCCGAATTCTTCCGATTTCGATAAGATCGGTTCCAAGTCCTTGAATCACGCTTTTCAGTATACAGAGAAAAAGAGGATCTGTGATAGGATTTTTTTTATGAAACCCCGCACTGCGATTCTTTTTTCAGGTTTTCTCTGGTTTGCTATCGGAGCCTCTTTGATCTACAAAGGCCTTGGTTTTTTTGCTGAAGCTGTGCAAGACGGAGATTCCTTTGTCTTTCATATGCAAGATTGGCTAGGCACCCCTCATATGGGAGGCTTTATTTGGATGGGAGCTGCACTCTTTGTCGGGTTCCTAAAGGGGCGCTTTGTCTTTACGAAAACTGTGCAAAGAATCGTCACTCGCATCTATTCCCTTCCCCAGCCTCTCCGTTTCCGTTCTGTCTACCCGCCTGCTTACTGGGGGCTTATTGGCGGAATGGCTCTTTTAGGAATGAGCCTCCGTTACCTCTCCATCCCCCTCGATCTACGGGGGTTTATCGACGTAGCCATCGGCTTTGCGCTTCTCAATGGCTCTTATCTGTACTTTCAGGCAAAAGAGCCAGATCCGAATACTGTAAAGTAATAAATTGTATTTATTTGAAGTGGTTAATTTGTTAAAATAATACAATGTCAATACGTATACAAAATAATAAAATAATTGATTCATTAGATTTGGCGATCAAAAAAGAGCCAGCAAAGCACCTTTTAACCGCAACGCAATGTGTGATTTGTCAAGAGTGGATCAGAAAGCCTTGGGAGACAATCTCTTGTAACAATCCAACCCAACCACACCTCTTCCATAGAGTGTGCGCTGAGGACTATAAGGCGAATTTAAGAGCGGGGGCTCTATGTTCTTGTCCTATGCGCTGCTGGCCGGTAAATGTCCCTTACACACTTCAAGGCCTTCCTGAACAAGTTGAGGAGCCTGCTACCAACCCGAACGGTCTTATTGCTCAAAGAGAAGAACCGCGGCAGTGGGTTCTGGTTCCCAACCGTAACCGGAGTGATTCGATTTCTTTGGAAGACATTTTTGAGCATGTGCAGCCATTTATTGAGCCGTCGGTTGATGAGATAAAAATAAGACTGGTAGAGCAAATTATTTCTTCTTGCATAGCCTCTTATGTTGCTGTTTATTCTTTAGGGGAATCCAACACTAAGCAATATTATTCATTCTTAATTAGCGAAATTTTTTTTGATTGCTTTCTAAAATCGAAAACAGTCTTTCAGCTTACTGATATTCTGTCTTGCCATATGCAGCTTAATAAAGCTGCCTTGGTTGCTTTGTGTGTTAGTGACGTTTCTCGTCTTTTCATAAGTTGTCTTATTGTACGATACGCAAGCCCAAATTTAACCCTTACGCACATCGTTACCTACCTTGCAACCAGGGGTACATTAATGGCTTTTCTTTCAGCAAGAAGATTAAGAAGTCAGATCGTTGACTCCTTTACCTCCTAATTTTTTTAGAGCATGACTTGACCCGATTGCTTGGGGTAGTGGATAATGGCCTTTTTCGCACTGTTTAACGAAAGGGGCTTTCAAATGAATTTTATTACGATCGCAGGCCACCTAGGGTCAGATCCCGAGGTCCGCTTCACTTCTGCAGGAAAAAAGGTGACCGTTTTCCGGATGGCGACCCACTCTAGAAAAGGGCAAAATGACGTTACGATTTGGTATCGGATCACTTTATGGGGAGATCAGTATGACAAAATGGTCTCTTATTTGAAAAAAGGGAGCGCAGTTGTGGTCTTTGGTGAACTTCACCGCCCAGAAATGTTTACAGATCGCGAAGGAAAACAGCAGATCTCCTCTTTGGAAGTGACCGCTTCCAATATCCAATTTAGCCCGTTTGGCAAAGGAAGTAGCGGCGGACAATCTGGAGGACAGGCTGGTGGACAGACAAGTCAAGAAGGGGGACAGCAAGAAGCATCCCACTTTGGAGCGCCTGCATCTTTTGGAGAATCGGCTCCAAACCCATTTGCTTCTAGTTTTACTAGCGGCGGAAAAGGGGAAGTAAACGATGATGAGGTGCCATTTTGAAGATCTCGTTTGTCAAAGAAAAAGGGAAATCACCTAAAGCAGATGTGCTTTTAGTCCCTTATTGGGAAGGGGGTATTGCTGCCTCCTCTTTTAGTCACCCCGATATTCAGTCGGTTCTGGGAACAAAAGATTTTCAAGGTAAATCAGGAGAGGTCGTTCTTTTCTACCCAAAAGAGGGGGGGAGAATCCTCCTTCTTGGGCTTGGGAAAAAAGGGGAGGAAAAAGCTGAACCTGTCCGCTGCGCATTTGCAAATGCGTGGAAGAAGATCGTAGATAAAAAAGGGAAATCCGTTCTCTTTTTTTTTCCAAAATGGGATGCGATCACTCCTCTTGATGCATTTCGGGCAGTTGTTGAAGCAGCTTTTCTCTCTAACTACGCTTTTGATGGGTTCAAAAAAGAGAAGGTCTCTTTAGTTGAAGAGCTTCTTATTTCTGGCGCAGAAAGTAAGTGGGAAAAAGAGATCGAGCGCCTGCAGGTGATTACTTCTGGTGTCCATTTTGTTCGGGATCTTGTCAATGGCAACGCTCACGATGTTGGGTCGGAAAGGCTCGCAAAAGAGGCGCAAGGTTTTGCTAAAAAAATCAGCAGCATCAAGACCACTATTTTAAATAAAAAGCAGTTGGAAGATGAGGGAATGGGTCTTCTATTGGCAGTGGGACAAGGAGCTGTTGAAGAGCCAAAGCTCATCATCTCCTCTTATTCCGGGGACCCAAAATCGAAAGAGAAAATTGTCTTAGTAGGAAAAGGGATCACCTTTGATACGGGGGGATTATCTTTAAAGCCAACCGACAATATGCTCGCGATGAAAAGCGATATGGCAGGCGCTGCAACTGTATTAGGTGTTGTGCGCGTTGCTGCAGAGCTTGGGCTGAAAGTGAATGTGACTGCCGTTGCTCCTGTTTGCGAAAATGCAATTGGGTCTCATTGCTACAAGCTAGGGGATGTGTACCGAGCTTGCAATGGGAAGACGGTTGAGATCCTCAATACAGATGCAGAGGGGCGCCTTGTTTTAGCTGATGCGATGAGTTATGCCGTTAAATATCTAAAACCGACCTGGATGATCGATGTGGGGACTTTGACAGGATCCATTGTCGTGGCATTGGGTGAAGAGATCGCAGGGCTTTTTTCTAATGATGAAAAAGTTGCAAAAGCGCTTGAAGACTCTTCTGTCAAAACAGGGGAGATTCTTTGGAGACTTCCTTTACACGATTATCGAGAAGCGCTTAAGTCCGATATCGCCGACATGATCAATACAGGGGGCAGGGAAGCAGGTTCTATGAAATGCGCGCTCCTTCTTCAAGAATTTGTGGGAACAACTCCTTGGGCGCACCTCGATATCGCAGGAGTTGCCCGTATGCAGAAGCCGAAAGGGTATTCCCCTACAAAGGCAACAGGGTGGGGACTACGCCTTCTGATCGATCTTCTTGAGAGGCGATGAGAAAGCAGGTTCTTTATCCGCAGCGTCTCATCTCCTTTTTGCAAGAAGAATTGGGTAGTCAATACTCAGGGAAATTTTTAAGGAGGGTGCTTGAGGCAAAAGCATGCCGTGTGAATGGGAGCGTGGAGCGCTTTGCCTCCGTCCGCCTTCGAGAGGGGGATTGGGTGGAACTTGTGCCAAAATGGGAAGAGCTGAGTAAGCCTTCCCCATTTGAGTGGCTCACTCTTTATGAAGATGAAGAGACGAGGTGGGTCTATAAACCTGCTGGTTGGGTTTGTGGGGAAAAAGAGTGCTTAGCTTCCTTTGGAAAAGGGATCCAGCTCATTCACCGTTTAGATAAAGAGACGACAGGAGTTCTTGGTTTAGCAAAAGGGGAGCTAGCCTTTGCAAAATGGGCAAAACTTTTTGCTCAAAGGGAAATTCATAAATCGTATCTTGCAATTGTTGATGGCGTCCCAAAAAAAGAGAAAGGGGAGATCCGAAATTTTCTGAAAAGAAAGGGGAGCTTTCAGGGTCAGACGATTTGGGGATCTGGGGAGCATGGTTTAGAGGCCATCACGAAGTGGGAATGTGTGAAAGTGGGAAAAGAGTGCGCGCTTCTTCATTGTGAGCCAGTGACGGGGAGAACCCATCAGATCCGAGTCCATTTAGCGGAAATGGGTCACCCGATTTTAGTCGATCGCCAATATGCAAAACGTTTCCGCTCAAAACTTCCTGCACGCCGCATTCTTCTTCACGCAAAGACAATTGAGACCCCATTTTTTTCTATTGAAGCCCCTCTTCCAGAGGATTTCCAAGAGGCTCTTTCTTGGATCGAATCCTAATAATAAAGCTCTCTTCATTGGGAGATATTGTCCAAGCGTTCCCTGTTCTCCAGGAGCTTAAAAACAGGTTTCCCCAATGTGAGATCACTTGGGCAGTTAGCGCTCCCTTTCAAGAACTCGTTGCGGCTCACCCTTTGGTGACAAAGGTACTTCCCCTCACTCTATCGCCCTCTTCCCTTTTCTCCTTGCGAAAAACCCATTACGACCTCCTCTTTGATCTACAAGGCAATTGTAAATCGGGCGTTGTTACAGGATTTGCAAAAGCAAAAAAGAAAGTGGGGTTTAGTTTTCGTACAGCAAGGGAGTGGCCAAATGCTCTGATGACGCACTACCAATTCAACATCGATCGACGTCAAAACATCCGCCATTTCTATCTCAACTTAATAAGTAGCTATTTCCGAAGTTCGTTTAATTTTTTATCCATTGCGCCTATCTCCTTTCAACTTGCCTCTGCAGAAAGAAAAAAAGTCGACGATCTTTTAGAAAATTCCCTTCTTCAGAAAAAAGCCAAGGTCTTCATCTGCCCCGGATCCAAATGGCCGAATAAACGGCTCTCACCTGACACTCTATCCACGTTTATTCAAAAGATTGGGAACCAATTCCCCTTTGCTTTTCTTTATGGTTGGGGATCCCTTGAGGAAAAAAACGAATGTGAAACATTGCAAGCCCTTTTTCCCGATCGATCGATCGTCATAGAAAAGCTCTCTCTTCCCACCCTTCAATATCTGATGGGCCTTGTCGATTGTTTTATTGGCGTTGACTCCATTGCTTTACATCTTGCTGCCACAACAGCAACCCCCACCTTTTCTCTCTTTGGCCCCACGCGACCCGAGGTGTTTCAGCCCATAGGTGCGCATCACCTAGCCATTCATGGGTCTTGCCCCTACAAAGTTCAGTTTGAAAAGCAGTGCCCCTATTTGCGAAAGTGCAAGACCGGCGCCTGCATCCGTGAGCTTGAGGCAGATGCTCTCTTCCATCGCTTTGCAGAGTGGGTTGCTAGTAAAAAAAGTTGAGGGGACTAAAGGTCCCGAAGCGAGACCTTTAGTCCCCTCAATTGTAGAGAGAGGTTGTTGAAGAAGTTTCGTGTACTTATCTTTTTGAAGAATCTCGCAAAGCTTCAGTGATTTGTCTTTCCAACATCTTCGCGGCATCGGACGCTTTCCCTAGTTGAATGCTTGTTTTAAGCTTTTTGCCTACGTTCTCTTCTTTTTCTAATTCAGTTTTTAGTACTTTGATCTCACCTTCAATTCTCTGTAGTTGTTCAGCGAGTTCAGAAAACTTACTCTGTTTTTTAGGGATTTTTGTTTGTTCAGGTAGTTCAGTACTTTCTCCAGTTGTGTCTGATGAAGGATTCGATGCAGTTTCGACAGCTTCTTCTATTGCTGCTGGCATTTCGACAGGAGGTAGCTCTTCATCTGTTTGAAAGCTTGCTGCGGTTATTTCAGCATATTCACCGGGTACTAATAGGCAAATCAATTTTCCAATGGAAATAGTCCCTTCAGTATCATTTATTTTGACGGTGTTTGATAAACCAGATATTGCATTTTCTCTAAGACAATGGTTTATGTATTCTTCAGCAACATCCAGTACATTTTCTGTTTTTAGTCTTTCTTTATGAATTTCTTTGGTCAGATGAATCATTGAAAAGAAAAGGTCTAACTTTTGAGATTTTTCGGTTTTCGGCGCATTTTGATAAGCTATTAACTGGTCAGAAAGAGCGATAATAATTGTTCTTGAATCGTGTGCTACAAAGCCTTGTTCTTCGAATCTCCCCAACTTTTCTGCATTCGGTTGATTTAAGATCGCAAGAACTGATTCTCTAGGTAATATCACTTTTTGATCTTGAGTTCCTGGTTGCTCTATCAGCGTATCCTCTAAAGCATTTGCTTCTGGAGCTGGAGTTCCCTCAAGGAGGTTTTTTGTTAGGAAGGTTGCGAATCCTTGTGCACCCTCAGCGAACTGACTGATTGTACGGCTTACAAGATTGCCGGGAGCTACGACTTCATGAAGCGAAGATTGCACCACGGAAACGCCCCCCGCTATCGCTACACCTGCCTGGGTTATAGCAACGCTTGCCTGATTCGCGGCAGCACATGCGCCGGCTGCGATTTGTTCGCTACGGCTCGGGTTGGTTGTTACAGAGAGAACTCGTTTTCCACCATAGCCGCCGTTAGTAACTGTAAACATAATAAACCTATTTTTGTTAATTCCATTTAATTATATCAAAACATTATTAAATAATAAACTAAATATATTTTTATATAATAAAAATTATTTACGTTTTTGAGATTTAAGTGGAAAATCAACGATAAGAACGATGTAACGATATAACGATGAAGAAAATTT
This sequence comes from Chlamydiales bacterium, assembly GCA_035287065.1. GTDB lineage: Bacteria > Chlamydiota > Chlamydiia > Chlamydiales > SM23-39 > JAGWKO01. The sequence goes on from DATECD010000002.1 coordinate 9,805, forward strand.
ATATCGTTCTATCGTTTTATCATTACATCGTTTACAAAGATGAGGAAAACTGATGTAAATAGCTCTTTATCATTCCGTTAGGATTAATACTGTTCCGCTAAGAGAGGCACTGTCAAAGGACTTCCTTGTAGGTCTGGGTACAGTATAAGGAAGGCGTTTGTTACTCTTTTAGAAAGGGAACATGTTACGGGTGGTTGTTCAACAGTTACTCGTTGTGGAAGTTCTGCAGAATGGCTAGAAGTTTTGGTTTCATTTGCATTTGATAATGCTAACAGGGAAAGATTGCGTGCTATCACCGGGTCGTCGTTCATTACGATCGCGGCCGCCTTGATCGCGGCTGCCTTATTTGACTTTTCTTCTTTGCAGAGTGGTTCGTTAATGTCATTTTTTCTTCTGAATGTGATTCCAAACATAATAAACCTATTGTTGTTAATTTCATTTAATTATACCAACAATACAATAAACACTCATCTAAATATTTTTTTATACTTAATTAATACAGTAAAATGTAAAAAATTTATTGACTATTCAGATCTATGTATTTAGTAATAAATAATTTAAATACATATTGAATGTACGTTAATTACGATCGACATAAGAGAAGGCGGTCGAGATCGAGGTGTTTTTCTACGGTTTGGATGGCCTCTTCGATTTTTTCAGAGTCCCCTTTTCGGATTTTGGCGGTAAAGGAGTGGATCATTTTCATGATGAGTGAGCTACTTAAGGGGACGTAGAGCATGGGGATGCCCGCTTTTTCGATCTCTTCGATGATCTTATCGCTTGGGGCAGGCTTACCCGTTAGGATCATGGCGAGGTCGAGCTCTTTCCCTTTTTCGGCGATTTTGTACTCCCAGACCTTGCTTAAGGTGGCTAAGATGATCTCTTCGCGGCTTGCTGGGGTGATGATCAGCTGTTTTGGCAGGATTTCGGAGCGGTAGGTTTCAACAGATGAGGCGGCAAGGCGGATATGATGGAAATGGGACATTCCCTTTGCTGCTTGTGTGAGGAGTTTCGTGTGAAAAAGCTGCTCAAAATCGAAAAGGGTGGGCGCGCTTAAGAAAGAGGAGTAGGGGATGGAGCCGAGAAGAGGGAGGTTCCAGCGCTTGAGCGCTTTTTTCATATAGGTGTCGATCATCTCTTTTTTTTCTTCCCAGACCCGGTTGAGGACGATCCCGAGAATAGGGACTCGCATTTTTTCACATTGGCTGTAATTGAGGGCAAGTTCATCAAAGGTTGATCCAAGGCCACCAGGTGCAACGAGGAGGATGGGAGCGCCAAGTAGTGCCGCCACTTGCGCGTTATTGAGATCGATGATGGAGCCCACCCCCATGTGACCTGTCCCTTCGATGACGGTCACAGTGTGTCGTTGTTGAATGGCTTGAAACGCGGCGAGGATTTTCTCTTTCAAAGAGTCGACAGAGATCTTCCCGTCGAGGTAATCGCGGGTGAAATGGGAGGGGAGAAGAAGCGGGCTCATCTCCTCATAAGGATCGGGAAGGCCAAAATGCGCTTTAATAAGAGGCACATCTTTATCGACGTGCGCGCCCTCTTCTACTTCAATTTGCTCTTGCCCAACAGGTTTTAAAAACCCAACGGAGGAGACCCTTTTTTTTAGACTGGAGATCAACCCCAAGCAAACCGTTGTCTTCCCTACATTTTGTCCAGTGGCCGCAACAAAAATCGCTCTTCTCATTGAGAAAAACCCTAACAGAACCATTTTTATTAGTATACCGAGAGTGGTTCAAGAACCTTAAAAAATGACAAGGAGGCGCCTTGAATTTGAAGCAGACGGAGTCGTTGCCTACGCCGCCAAGGTTGAACACCTTGGCGATGCAGGCAGCTTCAAATTTAACGGCTAGCCGACGCTGTCAGAACCGATTCTTGAATCACGAGCGGTATATATAAGGGTTGATTTAAAAATAACAAATAATTAGATGGAAGAAATGAGGAAGCTTCTTCTAGCAACATTCGGAATTGGAATTTTTTTCTCTTCTTATATTGGACAGAAATATCCAGCCACTTCTTTTGATACGGCTTATATCTCTACTTTAGATCGAGAAATAGAGAAAGAGCTTGAGGCTTTTGTAAAGAATCGGGATCGTTGGTAAATGGATTCTCCATCCCGAGGTCATTTATTTTTAGAGTGAGACTGGATAGTTTCTTTACGTTTTTCAATATTTCCGCCAAACAGGTAGCTAGAGAATCCGGTGGGAATGGGAGTGTCTTTTCTAAACGCACCTCTGATAACCTCTTCGGGACAATTTGCAAATGCGAAATCATCTGCTCTTCTTTCCATACATCTAAAGATAGGGACCATCGAAATGAGAGAAAATATTGTTGTAGCGCAAGCATATTTAATTGGAATAATAGGGATTGCATATAAAGCTATGTTGACTATTAATATGGACTGAATAATTAAACCATGGTGTTCGCGTAAGTGACCTAATTCGTGGGCTATTGCAAACTTTATATCATTGGTGTCGGAGAGTCTATCTTTGGCAATTATAATTTGTGGATTTTTAGTTTTTAAATCCCCTTCATTGTAAGCGCCTACTCCAGAAGGAGACTCGCCATTATCTTGTCCGACAAGTATTTTTTTAGAAATGCCATTAGCACGGGCTATATCATCGCAAAATGACTGATAGTTAGCATCCTTTAAAGGTGTGGGTTGTTGTGTAGGGAATAGTTGACCGCTTAAGTCAAGTAATATTTTTCCACCTATTGACATTCTAGCTGAAGCTAAGAAAATATTTAACATCCGAAATCCCACAAAAGTTTGATTGAGCTAAAATTTTAACATAAAAATGCTGACAGCACAATTCTTAAGAAGAATAAAAGCGGAAGTTACTGTCGATTGATTTGTTCCATACCGATGCGAATCAAGCGATTGATCACAAGGGGTTCTGTTGCAAGTCGGTATGTTGCTTGAAAAATCTGGTCGATTTTTGCATTCGCTATGGTAAGAATTGTCTCTTTTGTCCAGATGTGGATTTTTCCTGGGGCCCAGGAAAAAGCGCGATTGAGAGAGAGGCTAGTCACCCCAAGCGGTATAGCTAAATCCTGAGCGCAAGAGCCGGGCTTAAGATGTGCTTCGCAATAAGTAGCCGCCACTTTTTCTTGGAAACTTGCGATTCTGACTTGCAGTTTGAAAAAAACATCGGTTAATTGGCGATTTTGATTGAACATCAGTTCACGGCGTTCTTGGATTGCTCTCTGAAGAGGCATTTGGATGTTTCTCATATGTTCTTGAATCTCTTTTTCTATAAGAGGGAGTTGTGCGTCTTGAATGTCTTCAGAGTGCATGGAAAAAAATTGCTTAAGTATCTCGATATCAATTTGTTGAGGAAGATGTGCATTTTGTCCTCTATTTCGCGCTTTCCACTCTATAAGAGCATGCATAGTGGCATATGCATTTGGGTAGAGAGTTTCTGGGATATACTGTTGGTATTGTTCAATTCCATCAAGAAGTGAAATTTGTTGAGTAGTGCAGTAGCTATCCAAACGATTTTTCATCGTTGTGTAATCGAGCTCTTGTTTTTTAAGAAAGGCGTAGCGCTGTCTTTTTTGAGCAAGATCTCCTTGAATTATTTGTAAAAGGGGATATTTGATCTCGTCATTCAATGGTAGCGCCTGAATTTGCTGAGTCAGTAAATCTACATTGAGATGTTCTATACTGCGCTCCCAATCTGTGAGTTGAGTGTAAAGCTGATATAAAGAATGAAACCATCTTGCGCTTTCTTTCTGTTCACTGAGATGATTTTTTATCTCTTCACAGGGGGAAAGCATTGTGAAGAGCTCCTGATGAAGAGGGTGAATTGCATTGAGAATAGATGTTTGGTGTTGTTGAGGAAGGGTTGCTAATCGTGGTTGAGGTGTATGGGTCACATTGGTGGCAATTTTTTCTATGTGAGCTGTAGCGTATATATGCTGAAGGATTTGGCTTAGAGAACGCTCCATTTGATGGATGTTTTCTTGAGAGAAAGATTCTATCAATTGCTCAAGCTCAGCAGTCAGGGTAAAGCCAAGATTTGTCATTCGGTTTTTGTGATCTTCGAGGACTTGTTCTGCTAGAAGCTCAATTCTTCTTATTCCTTCCTGTATATAAAGGGTATCTTCTACCATCTTTTCGATGAAACTATGTGACAGCTCTAAGACCTCTTTATGAAGCTTAAGCTTAGCGACTGTATTTTCTTGAATGCGTCGATCAAGTTCCCCTTGAGTCACTAATAAAGTAGGTGCAAAGAGAGGGTCATTTAAAAGATCAAAAAGAAGGCTAAAGAGTTGTTCGCTATTTTCCTCTTTGCTGAAATTGTCAATGAGTGAACAGAAAAGATCGGTGATCCCTTTGTGAATTTTCTTTCTCACTTCATCTTGAGATGAGGCTTCTGCTTCAGCGATCTTTTTTTTCATTGCAGGAGCTGGATCTTCGTCTTTGAGGTGCGAGGCAAAGATCACGTGATCGACGATTTTACTAAGAGAAGTGATTTCAGATTCTTGGAGAGAAAAACTAGAGGAAGTTTTTTGAAGCTCTCCTTTTTCTAATTTTTCTTTGATCTCAGTGACCTGCTCTATGAGTTTTTTAGTCAGGGCGATCAGGAAGGGGGTGTTGTATTGTCCTATGTCGTTGGGATTATCTTTGAAAAGGGAGTCAAAAAAAAGGGGAGGGAGAAGGTTATTTCGAAGATATTTGTGAAGTGTCCGATTGATTAAATCATCGATTAAGGACCAGTTTGTATATCTTACAGAAGGAGTAAAGCGATCGATGAGGGTGATGCTAAAGTTTTTGCAAAGCTCAAGATGGATCTCTTCAGCTGTTTTTCCCCCATGTCTTCCGCGCTCCATTTCAGCAATTGCATTGTTTCGATAGTGATTGATTGATTGCGTCCCTTCAGCTTGGACAAAACGTTTTGCGGCCCCATTATATGCAGTGAGAAAATTATCTAATTCTTTTAAGGCTCCATCAAAAAAACGGTGTCTTGCTTCGCCTTGGTGTTTGAAGCGGTTTCGCAGTTCAGTGATGCAGTGGGATGTGTATGCATCAATTGTTTTTGGTAAGAGCCCCCCTTTCCATAAGATGAGATAAACAAGGCTCGCTTTCATAGATCCCCACCATCCCAAACGAGACGCGTATGCGGATTGGAAAAGCTGCCAAGGCGTCAAATATGAATTTTGTCCTGTCAACGTTAACGCTTTCAATCGATCAGTTGCGTAAAGGTCTTCAATCCCGCTGCAGTAAAAAAGGATCTGCAGCATAGTAAAATTTTTTAGTTTCGAATTGAAGATTGCTAATTTACCATCCGTAATCCCTTCGGCAACTCCTGTAGGCGGAAGTGGCCTTTCCTGAACTGACTGCCCTCTTAAAGGGGGAATTACAGGAGACACTTGTACAGCAGGTGCTAGGTCGGGAACTTCAGATGGCAAAGGATTTGGTAACTGAAGCTTAAGTACATCAATTTTCTTAATCACAGCATCAAGGGGATCAGACGGTAGAGCGCTTGTTGCGTGAGTCGATTCTTCTTTATTCCACCAAGTGCGGATAGCTCCAGCGGAACTTGTCGCTAAAGAGTGGAGATTTTTGGCAGAACTTGTCGCTAAAGCGCCGGGGTCTATTGAGTACCCGAGTACTTCCCTAGGCTTAGCAACTGCTGCAGTTAGATCTGTATAGAGTTGACTAACGCGTTGGCGTATCCCAGGTCCTGCAGCTTCTTCTTGAGGTTGTATGACCTCTTCTTGTTTTTGAGGAACGATTTGACTGACAGCTCTTTTAGCATGTGGACGTTCTACTCCCGCTATTCCAGCATATGGATTTACGCGGTTTGCGCTGGAATAAAAATTTATTATTTCTTCACCCATTTCTACAGCCGGCGATGGAGAGCGTGAACTAGGGGGTGTGCTTGATGGGGAGTTAAATGGTAGTGGAATCATAAAATATTAAAAATATCTCCTGAGGACGCGGGAGATATTGCCATGTATTGGCAGATAAAAGCAACAGAATGTTTTTTTTAATTACTTAATTACTTTTCTTCAATTTCTTGTTCAGTATTTTCTTCAATTTCTTCTTCAGTGATAGGATCGGGGGAGAAGAGTTCTCGGATGAGAACGTAGAAGGCGCCGAGCGCAAAGAGAACGGGGAGGAAGAGTTCCCATTGGATATCGAAGGCAACTGTGAGAAAGGTGCCTCCAAAGACAAAGAGAGTGATGATTGTATCGTGAGTTTTGCCAAGTAAATATTGTCTTAAAGCGAGGGGTAAGCCGATTGCGAGCATGATCCCAGGCCAAAGACTATGCATCATAGCGATAGCGATGAGCCCTATAAAAAAGAGTGCTCCGCTGAGTAAAAGAGATTTTTTTCTTGATGTAATCGGATGTGCCATACTTGACCTTACTTACCTTTAAAAATTGGGGTATAGCATGTGGGATTCACTTAGGCAAGGTGGGACTTAAGATAGGGAGCGATGCGAGAGGTTTTAGACTTGGCGACTTCTTCGGGGGTGCCTTGTGCGACGATGGTGCCGCCGCGAGGACCCGCATCGGGGCCGAGGTCGATGATGTAGTCGGCATTGGCGATGAGATCGAGATTGTGTTCAATGATGATTAAGGTGTTGTTGCGGTCTGCAAGGCGGTGGAAGATGGGGAGGAGGCGCGCAATGTCTTCAAAATGGAGGCCTACTGTCGGTTCATCGATGAGGTAGAGGGTTTTTCCATTTTCTTTTTTTGCGAGCTCTTTGGAGAGGCGAAGGCGCTGCAATTCACCACCTGAAAGAGATGCGATCTCTTGACCTAAGGTGAGATACTCAAGTCCCACTTCTATCAGAAGCTGAAGTCTTTTTGCAATTTTAGGAACGTCTTGGAAAAAGTGTAGCGCTTCATGGATGGTGGAGGAGAAAAATTCACCGAGATGTTTTCCTTTGTAGCGCACTTCTAAAGAGATGGGATTCAGTCTAAACCCTCGGCACGCTTCACAAGGAACGCGCACTGGGGGAAGAAATTGGAGATCGACCGTCCTAACTCCAAGCCCCCAACAGGTGCGGCACATTCCGCGTAGATGGTTGGGACTAAAATGCTTTCCTTGAAGCCCTTTTGCCTTTGCAAGGGGGACTTGAGTGAAATGGGCGCGAATTAAAGGCGCAATTTCGGTGAAGCTATTCACATCGGCGCGCGATGTTTGACCAAAGGGCGATTGGTCTATTGTGACCACTTTCTCAAATTGACTTAGACCTGAAATTGTTGCCCCTTCATATTCGATTGCGTCAGGGGGTTTTCGTTGGCTTAATGCTTTTTCTGCTGCAGGTTTTAAAAGGTAGCGTATGAGGGTTGATTTACCTGAACCTGAAATGCCCGTTAGGCAGGTGATCGCCCCTTTCGGAATACCAAGCGAGAGGTTTTTCAGTGTGTGCAGTTTGGCCCCTTCAATGCGAAGATCGGGATGAAAGGGCCTTCTTTTTTTCGGGATGGGGATGCTCTTTTTCCCGCTGAGGTAGTTTCCTGTAAGAGATGCGGGATTTTGTAAGATTTCGGA
>DATECD010000003.1:0-15287 GCA_035287065.1 Chlamydiales bacterium
GCATTACAGTGTGCTCCACTTCAAAAAACTGCCGTGTCTGCTCGATATGAATTGTCCGATCGACGTCAACCATGATATTGACCCCAAGTTTTTGCAAAAAAAGGATCAGATCGATGATTTCAGGTTCAACAGCCCCATTTCGGATGCATGTCACTCCCTTCGCCCGAACTGCTGCAAGAATCGCATTTTCAGTTGCGCCAACTGACGGATAATTGAATTGGATCAACGCCCCTTTTAATCCACGATGCGCCTGGGCAAAATAGGCTCCCTCTTTCTTCATATCGCGGTATTCAATCTTTGCCCCTAAAGCTTGCAATGCCTGAATGTGGAGGTCGATGGGTCTTGCCCCAATGAGATCGCCACCCGCAGTAGGAACAATGATATCTTCATCTGTCCGCCCCAACATTGCGCCAATCATTAAAATCGGAATTCGATTGGACCCCGAGTACTTCTGAGGAACATAAGAGGTCTTCAACTCCGAAGTGACAATTTCGATCACTTTCTCTTTTTTATCCCAATGGATCTTGGAACCAAGCTCGCGGCAAAGATTCACTGTGATCTCTACATCGCCAATATTAGGCACATTGTAAAACGTGCACTTCTTATCAGAAAGTAAAGAAGCAACCAAGAGCTTGGTCATCCCATTTTTCGCCCCCGCTGCTCGAATTGCACCTTGTAGGGGCTTTCCCCCCTTAATCTTCAAACTATCCACGCTCCCTAGATGCTATTATAACTACAATTTTTTGTATCTACATCACAGGTGACCTACAGGTGACTTAAGCATTGAAAATATTTTTTGATTTTTTATTGTTTAGAGCGAGAGGAGCCTTCCTCTCGCATTAAACAATGCAAAAAGCAAAAAAATATTTTTAATACTTAAGTCACCTGCCACTCAAGAGTTCCTCATTCCCATAAATGCGAGAATATGCCATGCTTGGGGCATCTTACAAAGCTATTTGGAGTATGCAACCGAAAGAGGCCCCTATTTTTGGGAGGTGGCGTTCCCTTTTTTGGCCGATCCATGGAAGGGAGTTGAAGAAATTTCTCCCCCTTCTCCTCATGTTTGCCCTAATCTCTTTCAATTATAACCTTCTAAGGTCTTATAAGGATTCTGTTGTCATCACGGCGACAAGTTCTGGCGCTGAAGTTCTCCCTTTCATCAAAGTTTGGGCGATTCTTCCCGGGGCTGTATTGCTCACTTTTCTTTTTACAAAGCTTGCAAATCGCTATTCGCGCGAAAAAGTTTTCTATGTGATGATGGCGCTCTTCCTCGCTTTCTTCTTCCTCTTCACCTTCGTCCTTTACCCAGCAAGAAATTTCTTACATCCCAATGAATTTGCCGACAAGTTGCAACTCATTCTCCCTGAAGGATTCAAAGGTTTGATTGCTATGTTCCGCAATTGGACCTTAACTCTTTTTTACGTAATGGCTGAACTCTGGGGAACTGCAATCCTCAGCGTCCTTTTCTGGGGTTTTACGAACGAAGTGACCTCTGTCTCTGAATCTAAACGTTACTACGGGATCCTCACTACTGGCGCTAATCTCGCCTGCTTTTTTGCTGCAGAGCTCACAGTCCACTTCAATGCAAGCAAGCTCTTTTTCCCTTGGGTTCCGTACGGCGATACCTCTTGGGATCAGTCGATTCTTTTCTTGAATTGCATCATTCTTTTAAATGGGGTCGCAACTGTAGCTATTTTCCGTTGGCTCAATCGCCATGCAATCAAACCTACAATGACAGAAAAAGGCTCTCATGAGGCCCCTGAGAAAATAAAAATGTCCATGAGGCAAAATTTTGCTTACCTTGCAAAATCCCCATATCTTCTTTGTATTGCAGGAATCGTCCTAACTTATAACTTGGTCATGAACCTAGCAGAAGTCGTTTGGAAAAATCAGATCAACCAACTCTACCCAGACCCCTCTGAATTTACTGTATATTTTGGCGAAGTTATGGCCTTTATGGCAGTCATAGCAACTTTTGCAGGCCTTTTTGTAACAAATAGTTTTATCCGTAAATCCTGGACTCTCACCGCCCTTGTTCCGCCGCTCATTACCCTTATTTTTGGAGCCTGCTTTTTCCTCTTTACCCTCTTCCAACACTGGGACGTCCGCTTTGCCGGCATTTTCTTCGGAACAACTCCTCTTTTCTTAAGTGTATTCTTCGGCTCTCTTCAAAATTCGATGAGTAGAGCCTGTAAATATACTCTTTACGATGCAACAAAAGAGATGGCTTTCATTCCCTTAAGCCCCGAATCTAAACTCAAAGGGAAAGCTGTCATTGACGGTGTCGGTTCTCGCCTTGGTAAATCAGCAGGTTCTGTCATTCACCAAGGGCTTATCCTTATTCTTTCATCCGTTGCAAGTAGCACTCCCTATGTCGCTGCCCTTTTCTTCGCCGTCATCTTTATCTGGATTCTCAGCGTTATCTCGTTAGGAAAACAATTTGAAACTCTTTCTGCACACAAGCAAACACTCACGCTTCCCGAAGACCCCTTGCTGGTGAAAGAGGGAACTTAAAAGTATATTCAAGCATGATCAATATCTCTAACAGCCTCTCATTTTTACGCGCCCCCTTGGCCCTTCTCTTTCTCCAATCTCATCCCGTGCTTCGCTTGCTCGCAATTCTCCTTGCAACACTGACCGATTCAATCGATGGCTATCTTGCCCGCAAATACCGCAGAACGACGCAATTTGGCGCGATCCTCGACCCCCTGATGGATAAATTTTTTGTCTATTTTGCACTCATTATTCTCTTTCAAGAAGGAGCTCTTTCTCCTCTTGAAATCTCCGCCATGTTATCGCGCGATGTAGCGCTTTGTCTTTATGGGCTATTTATGGCCATAACAGGGCGTTGGAAATCGATCATCTTCCGCTCTGCCCGCTGGGGAAAAGCGACAACTGCCCTCCAATTTGTCATCCTAAGCGGCCTTGTCTTTAACCTCCCTTTCCCCGCTTTTGCAACTGTCGCCTTCATCATCATGGGAGCGCTTGCCCTCATCGAACTTTTCCAACAAAAACAGGTCCTCATAAAATTGAGGTAACCATAGCCAATAAGGAGTGTGCGAGAGGAGCCTTCCTCTCGCATTTTTCCCTTTTCAGTTTTCAAATCTTCTTTTTAATGCTTCAGTCACCTGTGATATTAACAGGGCCTCTAGAAATTAGTTCAAAGTCCAGGTATAAAGGAATAAACCAACGATGGACCTGAAATAGATGGATTGTTCGCCCCCACTAAGAGAACCTCTCTTCTGCTCTGCATTGCGCACCTTTTTTAAGGCTTTTTTCGCAATCATTGGCGTTTTTCTCGCATTCCTTATTTGCGGCTATATCTACGCCTTTTTTTCTAGCTCTTCGCTCATTCCAGAAATGACAACTCTCCACGTCTTGCCTGATGCAGAAGGGAATAGAACCCTTGTCCCATTAAACTCTCCCGCAATCCTACAAATCAATATCCACGGCGTCATTGGAGATCCAAAAAATGGAATCGATAGTGAGAAAGCAGAAAGTATCTTTCTTGACTCTCGAGATGGACTTCTCCAAAACGATCGCGTGAAAGCCATTTTGATTCACTTCGATACCCCAGGTGGAGCTGTTGTTGATGCAGACAATATTTACCAAATGCTCAAAGAATATAAAACCAAATACAAAATCCCTGTCTACGCTTATGTGGATGGACTTTGCGCATCTGGTGGCATGTACATCGCCTCTGCAACAGATAAGGTTTTTGCAGGTCCAGCAAGCGTCATTGGCTCTGTTGGCGTCTTGATGGGACCTTTTTTCAATATCTCAGATACCCTCGGAAAAATTGGGATCCAAGCAAAAACATTTACCCGAGGGATCGATAAAGACATGATGAGCCCTATTCGCCCTTGGAAAGAGGGGGAAGACGCATCGCTCCAAGCGATCATGACCTATCTATACAATCGCTTTGTCAACGTCGTAACAGACGCGCGCCCAAATCTCGATAAAACAAAATTGATCAATGAATATGGAGCGCAAGTATATGATTGCGTAACAGCTCAAAAGTTGGGATATATCGATGTCGCCATGTCGAGTCGCAATGAAGCCCTTTTAGCTCTCCTGGATGCAGCTCATATTGACCCTTCCTCTCCCTATCAAGTTGTCCAACTTTCACCAAAATCAGATTGGATTTCCCAACTAGTTGATGGGAAAAGTGGAATCTTTTCAGGGAAAATCGAACACTCTTTTGATTTTGGAACCCCTGAAATCAAAGATCGCTTCGCTTACCTTTATACTTTTGATTGATACGTGGAATCGATCTATATAATTGATGCTGTTAACTTCCTTTTTCGCTCGTACTATGCAATTGGCCCAATGGTCAATGATAAGGGTGAGTCGACAAGCGCTCTTTTTGGCTTTGTTCGCTCCATTGAAAAACTGATCCGCGATTTTTCTCCTACCCATCTTGTTTGTGTTTTTGATGGACCTGAAAATAAACGGTCGAGAAGGGCTGTCTATGCTGAATACAAAATGCATCGAAAAGGGGCTCCTGAAGATCTCTTCCCTCAATTTGAGTGGGCAGATGAATGGTGTGAACTACGGGGCATTCCCACTCTTTGCATCGAAGGAGTGGAAGCTGATGACGCAATGGGCTCAGTTGCAAAAGTAGCAGCAAAACAAGGGGCCAAAGTCTTTCTCTGCACAAGTGATAAAGACTTAATGCAACTTGTCGATGAGAAAACAAAAATCTTACAAGTCCATAAAGAAAATCTCATCATCGACTCAAAAGGGGTCAAAGAACTTTTTGGCGTCCGCCCCGATCAAATGATCGACTACCTCGCAATGGTGGGAGATACTTCAGATAATATCCCAGGACTTGAGGGATTTGGCCCAAAAACAGTCTCTACTCTTCTTGAAGAATTTGACACACTCGATGCGATCTTAACTCAACCCGAAAAAGTAAAAGGGGCAAAAAAACAAGAAACTCTCAAGACGCATCGCGATGACGCGCTCATGAGCCGCACTCTTGCAACAATTGATACCGAAGTAGCTGTTCCACAAACTCTCAGCGCCTATGAACTAAAAACAAAAGATGAAGAGGGGCTATCTACCTTCTACCGCCACATGCAATTTCTCTCTTTACTCAAAGAGTCTGAAAAAGAAAAAAAAGAAGAAGAAAAAGAATACCACCTTGTCGACGATGAGGAGGATCTTAAAAAACTCTTCAAACACTTAAATGAGCAAAAAGAGATCTGCGTCGATGTGGAAACAGATAAACTCGATCCCATCTCCGCAGATCTCGTAGGAATTGGCCTTGGGTTCAAACCCAATGAAGCCTGGTACATCCCCACCAATGGAAACCTTGGTAAAGAAAAAGTCATTTCCGCTCTTCGCCTATTTTTCGAAACGACAAAATGCAAAATCTTTGGCCACAATATCAAATACGACTTGCATATCTTCGAAAATCTTTCACTTCACACACCCCCTATTTGTTTTGATACACTCCTTGCGTCTTACCTATTGAATCCACAAAATCGCCAACATAACCTCGACCGCCTTGCATTAGAAAAATTTGGGAAAGTCAAAACTCCCATCGAAGAGCTAATCGGCAAAGGGAAAAACGAGATTTCGATGACCGAAGTGCCGATTGAAAAAGTGGCGAGCTACTGCGCAAGTGATGTGGACTACACAGTTCAACTGAAATCTCTTTTTGAAAAAGAGCTAAAAAAAGAGGAGCTCTCAAACGTCTTTACTGAGATTGAGCTTCCCCTCCTTTCCATCTTAGAAAAAATGGAGAAAACAGGTATCTATCTCGACATAGCTCCCCTTAAAACTTTAAGCAAAATCGTATCGCAAAAAATCGAGGCGCTCCAAGAAAAGATCTTCTCCCAAGCAGAAACAACGTTTAACCTCAACTCCCCAAAGCAATTAAGCGAAGTCCTTTTTGAAAAACTAAAAATCCCCTTCCCCGCTAAAAAGAAAAGCCAATTTTCAACTGGGGCAGAAATCTTAGAAGAGCTCGCAGAAGATTTCCCCATCGCCTCTTTCATTCTCGAATACAGGGGATTTGAGAAATTGCGCTCCACTTACATCGACGCTCTCCCCGAAAGTATCCATTCTAAAACAGGGCGCATCCACTGCACCTTTAGTCAATCTGTTACAGCAACTGGCCGCCTCTCTTCTCAAGACCCTAATCTTCAAAATATCCCTGTCAGATCCCAAGAAGGTCTTGCGATCCGAGCCTGTTTCAAGCCTCAAAACCCCAACTGGTCCTACATTGGAGGGGATTATTCCCAAGTGGAACTCCGCCTGCTCGCCCATTTTAGCGAAGACCCAGAACTCCTCAAAGCCTTCCATTCTGGACAAGACGTCCATGCCCACACAGCTTCCCTCATCTACCAAGTCCCCGTTTCTGAAATAACTCCCCTCATGCGCATGAACGCCAAAACAGTCAATTTCGGCATCCTCTACGGCCAAGGCCCTTTTGGCCTCTCCAAGCAACTCCACATTTCCCAAAAAGATGCCGCCCACTTCATCGAAACCTACTTCCAGCGTTACCCTAAAATCAAAGAATTTCTTGACACATGCAAAGCCTCGGCTAGAGAAACGGGATATGCAATCACCCTTGCAGGTCGCAAAAGGCCCATCCCTGAACTTTCTAACCCCAATCCAACGATCCGTGCAGCCGCAGAAAGGCTCGCCATCAACACTCCCTTACAAGGGACTGCTGCCGATATGATCAAACTTGCCATGATTGCTGTAGATAAAGAAATTCAAAAACAAAATCTTCAAGGTAAAATGATCCTTCAAATCCATGACGAATTGCTTTTTGAAGTGCCAGATTCTGAAGTCCCTATCTTCCAGCAGTTGATCAAAGAAAAAATGGAACACGTATTTCTACTAAAAGTTCCCCTCACCGTAGAAATAGCTGTTGGAAAAAATTGGGCTGAATGTTAAGATTGAAAAAAATTGCTATTACAGGTGGAGTAGCAAGCGGTAAGACATCGGTCTGCCGTTACTTTCAAGAGCTCGGGGCATTCACAGTAAACGCTGATGCCATTGTGCATCAGCTTTTAACTCACGATGTTCATCTCGCTCAAAAGATCACTGAAAAATTCGGCTCTCAAGTAATTCAAAATGGCAAAATGGATCGGGCGTTTCTAGCAAAAAAAGTATTTGCTCATCCTGAGCAATTAGATTGGTTAGAAAAACAATTGCATCCTATGGTGTTGCAAGAAGTAGAAGAGCTTTATTCCTCAGCTTGTAAATCGGATAGCTACTCCTCGTTTGTCGTCGAGGTCCCTCTCCTATTTGAAGCTGGTTGGGAACCTATTTTTGATGTGACGATCGCTGTCATTACCGATGAAAAGACTTGCCAAGAGCGATGGGAAAAAGCGGGCATGTCCCCTTCTAGCTACAACTTGCGTATGCAAAGACAGCTCCCCCAAAGCCAAAAGGCCAGCCGCTCTCATTTCACAATTCAAAACAATGGATCTTTAGAAGAACTTTATAAACAAGTAGAATTGATCCATCGCAAGATTATAAATTAAAAGGTAAATATCCCCCATGAATCAAGATCAAGACCAGAATCCAAATCCAAACCCAGAAGCTCCAACTCAAATCCAAGAACCCCATTTTGAAGCAGTGACCAAAATCTCTGATCTTCAAAGGATGACAATTGATCAGCTGCAGGCCTATGCAAGGAACATGGGGCTGAAACACACAGGCTCCCTTCCAAAATCAGGAGTTGTCTTTGAAATTGTTAGGACCATCTCCGAAAGACCCAATGAGGTTCTTTTTGCAGAGGGGGTATTAGAAGTTCTTCCCGATGGCTTTGGATTTCTCCGCTCTCCCAATTACAACTATCTCCCTTCAGCTGAAGATATTTACGTCTCCCCAGCTCAAATTCGCCGCTTTGATTTGCGAAAAGGGGACACCATCTTTGGCTCCATTCGCCCGCCAAAAGAAAAAGAGAAATATTTTGCTTTAGCAAGAGTTGAACGGATCAACGAAAAAAGTTTTGAAGAGACAAGGGATCGGGTTCTTTTTGAAAACCTCACCCCCCTTTATCCAGATAAGCGCCTCGTCATGGAAACAACCCGCGAGCGTCTTTCGACCCGCGTACTCGATCTAGCAGCCCCGATTGGGAAAGGGCAGCGAGCATTAATTGTTGCTCCCCCAAAATCTGGTAAAACTATTTTGATGCAAAATATCGCAAATGCTATTGAAACAAATAACCCCGAAGTGGTGTTGATCGTTCTCCTCATCGACGAACGACCTGAAGAGGTCACGGATATGATCCGTATCGTCAAAGGGGAGGTGGTCGCCTCTACTTTTGATGAGCCGCCAGAGCGTCACGTTCAGATCGCAGAGATGGTGATTGAAAAGGCGCGGCGTTTAGTCGAGTGTGGATACGATGTGGTGATTCTCCTCGATAACCTCACCCGTCTTGCCCGCGCTTATAATACAGTACAGCCTCACTCGGGTAAGATTTTAACGGGCGGTGTCGATGCCAATGCCCTGCATAAGCCGAAGCGCTTTTTTGGCGCAGCGCGAAATATTGAGCAGGGTGGATCGCTAACGATCATTGCAACAGCTTTGATCGACACTGGATCCCGTATGGATGAGGTGATCTTTGAAGAGTTCAAAGGCACCGGAAACATGGAGCTTGTGTTGGATAGAAGACTTGCAGATAGACGCCTTTTCCCCGCAATTGATGTGATCAAGAGCGGTACGAGAAAAGAGGAGCTCCTCTACCATCCAGCAGAACTTGAAAAGATCTATCTCTTGCGACAAGGGCTTGCCGATCTCACACCTGTGGATGCGATGAACCTCCTTGTGGCAAGACTGAAAAAAACAGCAACCAATGCGGAATTTCTCTTATCCATGAAAGAGTAAAAAATAATGAGATTTCTTTCCCTTTTTTTTGTTCTTCTCCTCCTCGGCGGGTCAGCTTTTTGGACCTGGAATTATGTTCCTGCGGTCAAAGGGATGGCAGAAGACATGGCAGGAGGAAGGACATTTCAAACGCTTGAAGTGCGTTACACGGCAGAGACGATCATGGACCTGCACCGCCAAGAGCTTTTGGCAGACGACGCGCACGTCTTTTTAGCCCCCGCACTCAAGTTTGTCCCTTATCTTCTCATGGACGTAAAGTATATCCGCACACAAGACAAAACAGGTGAAGGGATCATCCTTTGGGGCCTTGTAGATGGCGAAATGGTCGTAAATACGAGCACCTGGGAAAAAACCCACGGCTTTACCGACTGCATCGCTGCCAACGCAAGTCGGCAAGAATTTAAGATCATCAACGCCCTCTCCTCACGAGGAGGCTCATTAGATCGAGATGGCCTTTCTAAATTCTTAAATGTTGAAAATGGCCTTCTCGACGCGTGGATCGATAGCTGCAGAAAAAAAAGTCTCATTGTGCAGACGGGAAATACCTACCGCCTCCACCTGCAAAACCCAAGACTCTCTGTCACTCCTGAAACAAAACTTGAGCATTGGCTCGTCACAAAGCCGACAAAAAAAGCGATCCGCGTGAAAAAGCGCTACAGAGCCTCGCAAATTGAAAACATCGCCCAAGCCGCCTTCGGCAATGAGTTTGCGATCCGCAAAACAACGGAAATCTTCCTTCCCGTCTACAGCATCGTCGTCCAGAATCCCGACGGCACCCAAATGACCTCTTACTGGAACGCTCTCAATGGGAGAAGGCTTGCTGCTCCTCCCTATGAGATTGATTAAAATTGGTTATTCAAAAAAGCCATTGATCATAAGATCAACATCAGGAAACTCCACTTCAAAATTAGCGTTTCCTCTTCCTAACTGCTTAACCCCTAATTTAAAGTCCAAAAGCTCATTATATAAACTTTTACATTCCTCTTCAGATACTGCGTCACGGCTCGTAAAACGTTCCACAAATCCATCCGCTTTTTCTTGAAAGGCTTTTCTAACGTAATCCCAAGCCTCCTTCTCACTCATTTGCCCTGAGGAAACACGTTGCATAATGCGCGCATTTAGATCTTTATAAAAGTTTACTCCAGTCGCTACTACTGCAGCAGATACCGTTTCTGTTGCGGGAGCAATAGCTTTCTTTGTTGCTCTACCAGCAGGGGGGGAGCTAACAGGCGCTCGAGGAGCTTCGGTAGGAGGAGAAGGCAATCTTACGCTACTTCCTCCAGCAGCTGGCATGGCCGCGGCTGCTTTGGGCGGCTCTATTGCCGAGACGGCGGCAGCTTTGAGCTCAGGATTTTGAGGAGAAATAGAGGCCGCTAATTCTTTCTTCACTAACTGAAAAATTTCATGAAGATCTTCTGTGAGTAATGCGTATTGTCCACATGCTCCTTCTAGAACTATGCCAATCTCAGCATCACTCTTCATTCCCATATCATTCATCTGTCTTATAATGTTTTCTGCTATTGTAGGAAGAGATGGCTTCTTAACAACACTTGTTCTAATGGATTGTTGCGGCTTCAGAGGTTGCTCACTTGCAGCGGCAGGGCGGCGGACGGAGACTTGAAGAGTTTCAACGCGGGAAGGCACTCTTATACCACCTCCAGCAGCAGGTATGGCCGCTACCGCTTCAGGAGGCTTTGCTGAGGTGGCAACAGCTTTGAGACCAGAATTTTGAGGAACAGTAAGCGCTGGTTGCTCACTTGCAGCGGAGCTAGCTCTCACACCACCTACCTTAGCATAAATACGGCTGGTTGTAGGATTTCTCATTTCCTTCATGTACTCCACGCACGTAAGTTCTTTCACCCGACTGTCATTGCATTCATAGTACTTGCCATCTTTAGCTATATAGGCAACATAATGACCGCTTACTGCGTAACCATCTGCAGTTTTTTTACCTACATGAACAAAGGCACCCTTAAGTACATACTGATTTTCTAGATACGTAAAATTTTCATCTATGCGAGCAAGCGTTTTATCACCTCTCACTGAAATAATTTCAGGAACTATTTTGTCCTGTTTATTTTCAGCACCTACAGCTCTTAGTGAATCTATTTGTAAGCTCGTTGCGAGATCTATCTCATCGTCTTGTCTCTCTTTATACTCGAGTGCTTGAATACATAAGTCTTGGTTCTGAAAAAGACGCGGAAGTACGGCGTCTGACACCTCTTGTTGACCAGGGATTACCCCAATGTGAGTAACAATGCTCGTAGGATCGGCCTCAATCGATGCCTCATGTCCAACCAGACGCCTATTTTGATAATCGCAATATCTAGCCACATCAGCAGCGCAAGGAACGATCAATAAATCAGTCTTATCATTTAATACATGTGCTACTATCTGCATAGCTGAAGCCAGGTAACAATAATTATTCCGGCGATAGTCTATTCCAAGTGGCGCTCCTTTAGAGAGGTTGCGCATCTTTTCTCTTGCTTCATCAAGAGCCGATGTTGTGCCCATCATTTGTCGGATTTCTTTTTCAGAGTAACCTTGACTCTTTAACTCACGTATATCAGCTGAACTAAATCCATTTACCGAGAAAGACATTTAAACACCTAATTTTAATTATTGTTAAACAACTATTATATCAAACAAAATAAATGTATTCAATTCAAAAAAAATAACTATATATGATATTATTTAAGATTATAAGTTGCTCAGCCTTAAGATGATGGCGGAGCAATTGCATCCAAGACATCATAAGTTACTAATCCTAAAGGGTTAGTAAAAGACTTTTATCGGTATATGATACCAGTTATTTCAATCATTTCAACGATCTTTGGACAAATTTGAGCAGGATCAACGGTTCCATTGCTTAACTTGCTAAACCCATCCCTAAAGTCTAAAAGATCATTGTATAAATAACGACGTTGCGCTTCAGACAATTCCTCACGTTTTTCAAAACGTTTTACAAGTTCCTTCTCTTTTTCTGAAAGGACACTTAAACAAAGATTCCAAGCCTCATTAGCGCCTATTTCCTCTGAAGAAATATACTCTTTAAGCAGTACACCCAAATTTGCAAAAAAGCCTTCTTTTGGCTCTACTGCAGCAGATACAAATTCGCTAGGGGAACTAGCAGGCGCTTGAAGAGGACGGGAGCTTACGCCACCTCCAGCAGCAGGTATAGCTGCCGCTTTAAGAGAAGAAGAACTTCTCAATCTATCGTAAACTAACTCCCGAATCTGGAACATACTATTTCCAGTTATTTGTTGAGAATAGGGTTTGCACACATTGAAAATCACTTCATTAATCACTTCTCTATCTGATCCGAATAATTGCAGTTCATCTATCTTACTCATAATCATTTCAAAAATATGAATTGTGCGTACAGTTTCTCGGTTTCCATCTCTAGCGAAAGAGACAGCTGCTTGGAGAGGCTTTTTTCTTTTTACAAAAGATGGTGGAGGATTTTCTTGCGCGCCTTCAGATGCACCTTCAGATACAAAGGCATCAACCTTGGCATAAAGACGGAAAGTTGTAGAACGCCCCATCCCCTCCATATATTGCTTAAAGGTCAGTTCTTTCACTATACTGCCGCTGCATTCATAGTATTTGCCGCCTTTAGATAGATAGGCAATGTAATAGTTGCTTACTTCATCTACATGAACAAGGGCGCCGCGAAGTGTATACTGCGCATCTTGATACGTAAAATGTTCATCTATGCGGGCAAGGTTCCCCTCATTTCTGACCGAGATGATTTCTGGAATTCGTTGATCCCTTACATCAAGCGCGTCAATCTGTAAGCTCTCTTCGATAGAGATCTCTTCTTCTTGTCTCTCTTTATACTCAGTTGCTTGAGTGCATAGAAATCTATCTTTAAAACAATGGAGAAGGATTTCATCGACTCTCTTTAACCCTTGTGAAGAGACTTCAAGATGTGGAGCAATGGAACTAAAATCGACATCAATGACTGCCTTGTGTCCAGGTAGACGCCTCTTTTGTGTTTCGCAATAGAGAGTCACTTGCCAAGCTAAAGGAGCGATGAGCAGTTCACTCTTCCCGCCTAATGCATGCGCTATCCCTTGAAAAGCTGCGACCAGGGAATAACTATTGTCACCTTCATAGCGCACGCCCAGTGGCGCGCCCCTAGGGAGGCTGCGCATATTTTCCCATTCCAACGCCTCCCCCATTTCACCGATTTTTTCTGGAGCAATACCTGCTGCCATTAGATCAAGCATAGCCTCTGAATTAAAATTCACTAGGGAAGACATCTTAAATACCTAATTTTAATGATTAAAAAGATTTACATCATTCCCATGCCGCCGAAATCCATGCCACCCATTCCCATTCCCGGTCCCATTCCAGGACCCATACCGGGAGGGACAGAAGGAGCTGCTTTTTTTAGCGCCGGTTTTTCAGTGATCATCGCAGAAACAGTCAATAGCATAGAGGCAACTGAGGCTGCATAGCGAAGAGCGCTCTTTGTGACAAGCACAGGGTCGATGACCCCATCTTTTACAAGATCAGAAAACGTATCGGTTTGGCCATTATATCCAAAAGCTCCATCAAGCTCTGCAACTTTTGCTGCAATATAAGCGCCATTTTTCCCGCAGTTTTGACTCATAGTTGTAAGAGGAGCAAGGCAAGCCTTTCGAATTACATCTACCCCAATTGCTTCGTCACCTGTAACGGGAAGTTTATCAAGTACTTTAGAAGCCCTAATCAAAGCAACTCCACCACCTGGCACAATTCCTTGCGCAACAGCTGCGCGGGTTGCATGCAAAGCATCTTCAAGGCGATCCTTTTTTTCATTGAGTTCTGTCTCAGTGATGGCTCCCATATGAACAATGGCGATTCCTCCAGACAACTTGGCAAGTCTTTCTTCCAAGTTCTTCCGCTCATAATCAGAAACATCAGATGATGAGAGCTGCATTTTAATCTGCGCAATCCTCTCTTGGAGCATCTTGGCGTTCCCAAGCCCTCCAATGATGACCGTCTCCTCTTTTCCAATCTTCACGCGCTCAGCGCTTCCTAAAACTTCAAGTCCAACTTCTGTTAAGTCAAGACCCAATTCTTCAGAAACAAGCTGACTTCCTGTTAAGATGGCAATATCTTGGAGAATCGCTTTTCTCTTATCGCCAAAAGCAGGCGCTTTCACAGCGCAAAGAGAGAGCCCTCCCTTTACCTTATTGATCACGAGTGTAGCAAGCGCTTCCCCTTCCACATCATCTGCAATGATGAGGAGCGGCCGTTTTCTCTCCATCGTCTTTTCTAAGATAGGTAAAAGGTCATTCACGTGAGAGATTTTCCGATCTGTAACCAAGATGACGGGGCGCTCAAACTCCACATTCATCTTCTCTCCATCTGTGACAAAATAGGGAGAAAGATATCCTTTATCAAACTGCATTCCTTCAACAACTTCTAAAGTGGTATCGATCCCCTTTGCGTCGCCAATAGTGACAATCCCATCTTTCCCAACTTTCTGCATGGCTTCGCCAATCAAAGCGCCAATCGCTGCATCTCCATTTGCTGAAATCGTCGCAATCTGCCTAATTTCATCAGGAGTTTTAATCGGAGTTGCTAGCCTGTCTAAAGCAACTTCCATCGCTTCTACCGCTTCATCAATCCCGCGCTTTAGATCTGTTGGATTTACGCCTGCAATGACGTTCTTAATTCCTTCAGAGAAAATCGCCTCAGCAAGTACAATCGCTGTCGTCGTCCCATCGCCTGCATAATCAGCCGCTTTTGTCGCAGCTTCTTTTACAACCGAAATCCCTAAGTTTTCAAAACGGTCCTTGACAGAGACTTCTTTCACTACAGAAACGCCATCTTTTGTTGAAGAAGGTGCGCCATAAGGTTTTGCAATGACAACATTGCGCCCTTTCGGACCGAGAGTCACCTTTACAGCCTTTGCAAGCGTTTTGACCCCTTTTAAGATCGATCGTAACGCTTCGTCGTGAAACTGGAGCATCTTTGCCATACCTTCTCTCCTTACTCGCTAAATACTGCTAATAGATCCTCTTCAGAAAGAATGAGAAGCTCATGCTCCTCTACCTTGTATTCCGTTCCCCCGTAAGAGGAAAAAAGGACCCGGTCCCCAACGTTCACTCCAACCGGATGCACTTTGCCTTTATTGTCTACTCTCCCCGGACCCACTGCAACGACAGTCCCAACTTTTGGCTTCTCTTTTGCGGTCTCAGGAAGGTAAATTCCACCCTTTGTCGTCTTCACTTCTTCTCTTTCGACGACAACGCGATCTCCCATCGGATGAATCTTTTGTCTTTTAGGCATATCGCTCTCTCCTTTCCAAATGAATTGGAATCATCTTAGACTTCGCAACTCGATTTTGTCAAGGAACAGAACTTTGTTTTTAGCAGACAAGCCCAGCAAGTGCTAACACACTCAAATAACATGATGGATAGGATGCCCGTCCCCATTGG
>DATECD010000004.1:0-3625 GCA_035287065.1 Chlamydiales bacterium
TTCGAGAAGTTCGATACACTCGTGATTTTTTCCTGTGCAGAGAATGAGCCCAATCGGCGACTCCTCCCCAGGCTGCCGTTCATATTTATCAAGCCAGCGAAGATAGAGTTCCATCTGTCCTTTGTCTCGACAGCGTTGAGACAATCTGCT
The DNA here is from genome assembly GCA_035287065.1 of Chlamydiales bacterium. Taxonomy (GTDB): domain Bacteria; phylum Chlamydiota; class Chlamydiia; order Chlamydiales; family SM23-39; genus JAGWKO01. The sequence goes on from DATECD010000004.1 coordinate 151, forward strand.
CATCGGCAAAGGCCTCCCCAAAGTGGATCATACGCCGTAAGTTCTTGTCAGAGAATCCCCTTCCATAGTGGTCCATCAATTGTCTCGACACTGTCAAGACAATTTCCTGCCCATATTCAGCACGCTGCCCATTTAAAATTTCTTTACGCACTCGATTGCCGATATGCCAATACAGCATAGTCACCTTGGAGTTGATGATCGCCGCCACAGATTTCCTCGTTTGATCGATCATCGAGCGAAGCTCGTCAATAAATCCTTGAGGCAATGCGGACACGGCAGGTTTGTCTATCGTCGATAGCTCTTGTTTAGTCATAGGTCCACTATAGTCCTAGCGAAATTTCTACCGAAACCAATTCAGCTATTATTCGCGATTCATTCCACGGTTGGTCTGTAACCGCAAAACTCGAGCTCCTTCTTCCATAGATTCCCAAGGGCGATTATTTTTTACAAATGAGGACCAAAATCAATTTCAAGCTTATAAGCAGGTTTCCTTGCTTCTGGATAATCCTCTACGGCTATAATCGTTCCTACGCGAATATCCACCTTCAAAAAGTCTGCAAACTGGATTTGTTCTGACTTCTGCTCAACTTCCATTTTATTGATTCCTCTTGGACTTTGTCTGGATGTGAAGCCAGATAGAAGCTTGAGACTTGATGGATTCGAACCATCGACCCTCTCATTAAAAGTGAGATGCTCTACCGCTGAGCTAAAGTCTCGATTTGACCCCGACGGGATTCGAACCCGTGTTATCGGAATGAAAATCCGGTGTCCTAGACCGGGCTAGACGACGGGGCCGGGAATTGAAAATAATCAATAAGTCTACAACTTTCTTGCCTTGAATGCAAGAAGTTATACAGTCATAATCTCTTTTTCTTTCTCCGTACAGATCTGGTCTATTTCTTTGCAAAAACGATCGGTCAAGTCTTGAATCTGTTTTTCCAGCTTCTTGAGTTGGTCTTCAGATACCTTTCCATCGGTTTTGTCTTTTCGAACGACCTCATTAAATTTTCGTCGAATCTCTCGCAATGCGATTTTCGACTTTTCGCCTAAATCTTTACACTGTTTTGCAATCTGCTTACGCAGTGATTCGTCGGGGGGAGGAATTGGCACACGGACAACTCTTCCATCTACAATAGGATGAACACCAAGATTAGCCACTTCAATTCCCTTTGCAATGGACTGAAGACTCGATGGATCAAAAGGAGTCACAACAATCATGCGCGGTTCAGGCACTGTGACTGTTCCAACTGCTTTAAGTGGAGTCATCGCTCCATAAAGCTCAACTTGAACTTTATCTAAGATCCCCGCATTGGCCCTTCCTGTACGCAATCCCTTCAGATCCCCTTTCAGGTGATCAAGCGATGCTTGCATTGCGGCTTTGATTTGTCCTTCTACGTTATTGCTCATGCTCCCTCTATCAATGTTCCAACTGATTCTCCACATACCGCGCGCTTCAATGCCCCTTTTAGAAAAACATTAAAGACGCAGATTGGCATATGATTCTCACGGCAAAGTGCGATGGCCGTTGGATCCATCACCTCTAACTGCTTCGCGAGTACCTCAGAGTAACTTAGACAATCATATTTGACTGCATCGGAGAATTTCAAGGGATCTTTATTATAAACTCCATCCACTTTGGTCGCCTTCATGACAATTTCAGCTTTGATTTCCAAAGCGCGCAGAGCAGCAGCAGAATCCGTTGTAAAATAGGGATTACCAGTTCCCCCAACAAAAATGAGAATGATCCCTTTTTCTAAATATTTTAGCGCATCTTTCCAAGAATAAGATTCAGCCATCACATCACAAGAGATCGCACTCATGATGCGACTCTCACACTGAATCTGCTCAAACGCTTGCTGAAGGGCAATTCCATTGATCAAAGTAGCCAACATGCCAATGTGATCAGCTGGAGTTCTCTCCATCCCCTTGAGGGCAGCTTTGACACCACGAAAGATATTCCCTCCGCCAATGACAACACCAACTTGAATTCCGAGACTTTTTAATTCATTGACTTCGGTAGCGATTCGATGACAAGCAACTGGGTCCACGCCAAACCCCTGCTCCCCCATCAAAGTCTCCCCAGAAAGTTTGAGGAGGATCCTTTTAAAGGGAAGCTTATGCTTAGGTGAGGACATGTAGCTCTTTTCTCTATTGACCTACTCTCCAGCGCCAAAAACAGCGTACGGAGAGAGATTTTCCCACATTCTTACTCTGCTGGGAAAGAAACTGCTCCACTGTAAGAGCGTTATCTTTCACATATTTCTGACGGAGGAGACAGGCTTGATCATAAAACGAATTGATCTTACCCGCCACAATTTTATCCGCGATATTAGCAGGCTTTCCCTCTACTTGAGAACGGGCGATCTCTTCTTCACGCTCGCGAATTTGTGCAGGGATTTCTTCTGGACGAAGATAGTCGGGATTTTCAGCAGCCACGTGCATTGCGATCTCTTTCGCAATAGCTTCTTGACCTAAGGCTCCTTCTAGATCCACAACCACAACCAATTTCCCTCCAAGATGAGAATAAATACCATAGGAGTTATTGGGATGTTTGTGAACCATCTCAAGCCTGCGGAGTTGAATATTCTCCCCAAGGGCCTGAATCACGAGATTGCGATACTGCTCAATTGTAATTGAAGGGTCTTTTTTATATGGCTGGAGAAGAAATTCATCGAGAGATTTTGGTTTTGTTTCCAAAGCTTGCTGAGCAACGTCATCAACAAATGCCTTAAATCGATCATTTTGCGCGACAAAATCTGTCTCTGCATTGGCTTCGACCATCACGAGAAGATCCTTGCTCTCTTTTGCAAGAATAAGACCCTCTTTCGTCTCTCGTCCCTCTTTTTTTACCCCTGCGGCCATCCCCGCTTTACGAAGGATATCAATTGCTTTTTCCATATCGCCGCCGGCAAGAACAAGCGCTTCTTTGCACTTCCCCATTCCAACGCCTGTGCGCTCTCGAAGTTCACGAATTTTATCAGAGCTGATATCCATTTCACTCTTCTCCATTCTCAGTCGTAGAACCCTCTTCCTTATCTTCTTTACTCAAAGGAAGCTCCATCGAGTTCTTCTGATCAATGATCGCTTGTGTGATCGCCTCAAGAATTACTTTGATACTCTTAAGCGCATCATCATTGCAGGCGATGACATAGTCAATTGGATCTGGATCGCAATTGGTATCGACAAGCGCCATCACAGGGATCCCCAGCTTACACGCCTCAGCAACCGCAATATGCTCACGGCTTGGGTCGACAACAATCAAGAGTCCAGGAAGCTTCCGCATTGTGCGCATCCCCGCCAAATTGCGCTCGAGCTTCACCCGCTCTTTGTTGTGCATAGAAATTTCTTTTTTCGTCAGCCCTTCGCCGCCCGCTGCAAGTCTTTTCTCGATTCTCTCCAACGTCTTCACAGACTGTCGAATCGTCGCGAGGTTCGTCAGCGCGCCGCCTAGCCAGCGTTCACAAACATAAAACTC
>DATECD010000005.1:0-4270 GCA_035287065.1 Chlamydiales bacterium
AAGAGGAGTGCGAGAGGCGGCACCCTTTTTGACCCATTGTCCAGCTCTTTGTCTATCTGCTTTAGAAGGGAGGAATGTCGATAAGATCTTCCCACTCATCCAAGAGGTCTATAAACAAAGATTTTTGCGCCTTCCCACAGCTGCTTTAAATCAACTCATCGAAGCTGCTCAAAAAAAATATCAACCGCCAATGATCACAGGGAAACGCCTTCGCATCTATTATCTTACGCAGGCAGAGGTGAGTCCTCCTCGATTCATCCTCTTTGTCAATCGCCCCGACCTTATGACAGAGTCGTATCGCAAGTTTTTGATCAATCAGCTCCGTAAATCCCATCCATTTACCGGATCCCCCCTGATTTTTCAGTTGAAAGGGAAACGGTCTTGTACAGAGAAAAAAGACGCAAAAATTGACAGAAGCGTAATTCAAAGATAGTCTCTTAAAATATACCGATATTGAATCATGAAGATCCCTCAGCAGCGCTCTATTTCGTTTGCCCCCTTTTTGCAAGATGCGAGAAGGTATAGTGGCTTATTTTTACGCTACGACCTCTTTGCTGCCCTTTCTGTCGCATTGATGACAATCCCGCAGTCCATTGCCTATTCACTTTTGGCAGGACTTCCGCCGACTGCAGGCCTTTTTTCCGCTATTTTCGGAACCATTTTCTCTTCAACGTTTTGCTCGATGCGCCTTTTAATTGCGGGCCCAAGCACGGGGACAGCTATTTTGCTGCAAACGGCAATTGCTCAAGTGATCTATACCTATTATCCAAATAGTGGGGGGCTAGCTAATGAAGCGCTTGTCTACCATATTCTTACGCAATTTGTCGTCGTGATGGGACTTGTGCAGGTGGGCTCTGCTTTTTTTAATGTGAGTAAACTCCTCCAGTTTGTGAGTAGGCCTGTTATTTTAGGTTATTTTTCAGGGATTGCGGTTGCAATTGCTGTTACGCAGAGCTTTAGCTTAACTGGGATTGCGCCGCCCGTGCAGGGGGGGCCGATCTTTTCTCAAGGGGGGTGGTTCCTCTTCCATCTCCATCAAGTACACTTACCCACTTTACTTGTAGGACTTGTGAGCTTTGGCGCATTTTTGACGGTTCGGAAGATGTTAAAAAACTGGCCTCACGCACTTTTGGTTCTCATTATCGGGACGGTTGTCAATCTCATCCTCCGTCATTGGTTTGGGTTGATCGATGTGAGAACGCTTGCAAATTTTCAACTCCTTTCTACACCGATCCCAGAACTTTTCTTTCCCCTTCTCGACCTATCCTTGATTAGCCAGATTTTCCCAGCTGCACTTGCCATTGCGTTTTTGGCTATTTTAGAAGTTTTTTCCATCACAAGGATATATGCGGTTAAAAGTGGACAGTCTCTTCAAGTAAATCAAGATGTTTTTGCTTTAGGAATTAGCAATTTTCTCCTCTCATTCCTGACAGGATCTATGCCCACTTCTGGGAGCGCAACTCGAACCAATCTCAATTTTAGACTTCAGGCTAAAACAAGGTTTTCTGCAATTTTTAGCGCCATTTTTACAGCGATCATCGTCCTTTTTTGCTGGCCCCTTGCAAAACAAGTGCCTCTTGCAACACTTGGGGCGATGTTGATTGCAACAGCTCCTACATTAGTTGATTTCCGTGAGATCCGATTTTCTTTGAGCGCGACAAAAGCAGATGCTTGGGTCTTTTTCCTCACATTTGCCTCTTGTCTTTTTTTAAGCCTCGATGTCGCTTTTTTTATTGGCATTGTGATCTCAATTGGGAGCTATCTGAAAAAAACGGCCACCCCCCATCTTGTTGAGTATGCCTTCAATACGAAAGGGCGCCTTACCGTTGTTAGTCCAAAAGAAGATGTGCACCGAAAAGTGAGGATCATCGGAATTGGAGGCGATCTCTATTTTGCAACGGCAGATGTTTTTGAATCAGCCCTTGATGCCATTGCTCAAGATCTCAATGTCCAAGCCATCGTCCTCAGATTGAATAACGTCCATCACATGGACGCTTCTATGAGTCTTGCGATCCTCCACCTGCATGAGATTTTAACAACATCCAATCGATACCTTGTGATTAGCGGGATTACAGAAGAGGTGTGGCATGTTTTTCATCGAGCAGGACTTGCCGCAAGAATTGGCCTTGACAACCTCTATTTTACAGATGAGACCAACCCTCAGTTTTCTACCTGGAAGGCCTGCCTTCGAGCCCAAGAGCTTATCCATCACTCAACTAGCTACCCCTATTTTTAGAAAGCGCTAATTTTTTTTTGACTATCTTTACAAATTTCTATATGTAGATTTTTAAGAACTTGGATAGGGCGGAAGGATCTTTTTATGATTTTGAATAAAGAAAGAGTTGTTTTCAGTTTTTTTATTGTCTTCTTGAGAGTAGCGTTTGCCACAACTTACACTTGGACTGGATCGGCTGGAGATAATAATTGGGGAACGGCAGAAAACTGGAGTCCTGAGACAGTTCCTAATGCGGCGGGTGCAGCAGCTATCTTCTCCTCAGGAACTTATAACATTAATGTAGATGGGAATTATACACTAACAGAGCTTGAATTGACCACTACCGGTATTTTGACTTTTACAGGGAGCAGTACTCAAAGTTTAAATTTTGCGCCAATCACATCATCGAATCTTTACCATATCCTTGTGAAAGGTACAGGATCATATACAATTGAAGTTCCTATTGCTCCAGGGACTACTAATACTGAGTTATTCATCGAGTTGGGTACCTCTGGTACTGGTGGTGGTAGTGATACAGACTTGAGTATTTCAACGCCCATTACAGTTGAAGAGGTGTTTGTGGACGGACCAGGTACTCTACTTCTTTCAGGATCCAATACATATTCAGGAAATACGAATATTGGTCTAAATGCTGAAGTAACAGCTGGGGCAATTAACAGTTTTTCTCCTAATTCTGTGTTTAATTTGACTTCGACACTCAATCTCGATGGGTATGATAATGAAATTTATAGTTTAACTGGAACCACAGAAGGCATTCTCTCACTTGGTGGAGCTACGTTGACAGTGACCCATGGGACCAGTAATAAATACCAGCAAGTGTCATACCCAGGAGAGATTACAGGGGCTGGAGAGCTGTACATTGATGGAGGTACTTTTCAATTTAATGGAACAGGTGGTACTTACACAGGAAGCCTATATGTTAATCAGGGAACATTTGAAATTTCTTCAGGAGCTACTCTAGGTAGTTCATCGAATACAAGTACAAACACTGTTGCAACTGGAGCTACCTTAACGATATCTGGAACTCTTAATTGCGATCTTCTTAATGATTTTGGAACTCTCGTGCTAAATTCTGATGGGGAGATTATTTGTACAACACTCACGGTTGAATCTGGTGCTTCATTACAAGCTTGCGGAGGAACCATTACTGCAACGTCTACGACAAATTCAGGAACAACAGAAATCGGCTGTTCGGTAGAGTCTTTGACAATTAATGGAGACTTTACTTTTCTTCCGGGCTCAATACTTTCCCCTTCTTTCGATGCCGCTGGTTTTTCGACACTGGTTGTTTCTGGAGATGCAACTTTAGGTAATGATGTCGCTTTGATATTGAGACCGGAATCTGATTGTTATGAGAAATCTCATAATTATGCTGTGTTGACTGCAGGAGGCGCTTTTTCAGGAACTTTTGCTGAAGTTGAAATGGGCACGCATTTGTTGATCCCTCATCTTACTTATGGTACTCATGGAGTTGAATTAACAGTTGCAAGGACACCTATTCGTAACTTTGCAACAGGAGACAATGCCGCAGAAGTTGCAGAGGCTCTTGAGTCTTTAGCAGATTCTGGATACTCAGTGCCTTGCAGTGCGGTGAAGAAACTTTTTTTTAGCTCGCGATCTGAAATTGAAACGGCTTTAGAATCGATGGATCCTGCGCTTTTTAAGGGACAGACTCTTTCTCAAGAAAATAACGTCGTGAAGATAAGAGAGACTTTGAGCTACAGGATGCAAGATGTTCTCAATCGAGAGCATTGCTGGGATTTTTCTTCTGAAAAGCCAAAAGAGAAGCCCAAAAATAGATCTCAAAAACCTAAAGAGACACCGCAAACGACTTGCAAAAAAGGGGAGCGCGTCGTCCATCTTTGGATTGATGGATTTGGAGATTATCTTTTTCAAAATAATATCACGTTCGCAGGGACTCCCCAAATTGGATATCAGACAAATACAGGGGGAGGAGTTGTTGGCCTCGATTATCATTTTGCAAAGGTTTGCTATGTAGGAGCGCTCGGCGCCTATACAGGCTCTGGAACAGAA
>DATECD010000006.1:0-9519 GCA_035287065.1 Chlamydiales bacterium
CCCCAATCACCCCCGTTCAGAACTTGCAGAGAGGAAATATGAAAAACAAGAGATGAAAAAAGAGAGACTTAAGCACATTCCGATCCACCCTTCAGAAGATGAGAAAAATCACCTGATGAAACATCGAACCCCCATCTTCGATAGAACAAATGACGCCCTACCCAAACACGCAAAACCCTCCAAAAAGAAAAAACCGCCCTTATGAGAATTGCCCACCTCTCCGATCTACACTACACACACCTCACCTGGAACCCCTTTCGCCTTTTTTCCAAAAGAATTTTAGGCAATTTAAACTGGCTTCTCACTCGCCATTCCGTATTTTGTTATGAGCAATTGGATACACTCCCTCAGCTTTTTCAAGAGTTGGGGGTCGATCTGATTCTCCTTGCCGGGGATTTAACGACGACCGCGCTCAAAGAGGAATACAAAAAAGCAGAACACCTCATCCAACAATTTTCAAGTCCCTGGCTAGCTGTTCCAGGAAATCATGACCATTACACCTATAGAAGTTTTAAAAATCGCCACTTTTACCGCTTTTTTTCTACCCCCCCCTCGGCTGCCCCTTTGACTCTTGTAAAAGAAGGAATTGAACTCCACCGCATCGCACCGAACTGGTGGCTGATTGCCCTTGATACAGCAAGAGCGACCAACCCTTACTCCTCTCAAGGCCTTTTTACAGAAGAGCAAGAGGCCCATTTGCAAAAACTTTTATTGAAGATCCCTGCAGGAGATTCTGTCATCTGTTTAAACCACTACCCCTTCTTTCCGCAACCCTCTTTTCGCCACAACCTACAGCGGAAAGAAGCTCTCCAAGCGCTCCTTGAAAAATCCCCACAGGTCCGCCTCTACCTCCAAGGGCACACCCACCGCCACACAATTGCAGACCTTCAAGAGAAAAACCTCCCGATCCTACTCGATAGTGGAAGCTGCGTCCAAAAGCAAAAAGGGACGTGGAATTTAATTGATCTTATGCCCGATCATTGTGCAATATCCGCCTACCAATGGAGAGATGGCACATGGACACCCTTCCGCAAAGAGATCATTCCTTGGAAGAGGAAACAGGGACCCAATGGTATGGAAAAGGACTCCATTTCAAATGCACAGGATGTGGCAAATGCTGCACAGGCTCGCCAGGATACGTCTTTTTAGGAGAAAGCGACTTACATAGGCTCTCTTCCCATCTTTCGCTCTCTTTAGAATCTTTTATCTCTCGCTATGTCCGAAGGGTAGATAACCGTCTTTCTCTCATCGATCGCCCAGGTTCTGACCACTGTATTTTTTTAAAAGATAAACAATGCAGCGTCTATGAAGCGCGCCCTATCCAATGTCGCACTTTTCCTTGGTGGGTCGACCAAATTCGGGATGAAGCTTCTTGGAAGGCAGCAGGTGAACACTGCGAAGGGATCAATCACCCCGATGCCCCTCTAGTCAACTCTCTTGAGATCGGGAAACAGTGCCTCACCTACCTCGATAACCTCTTGGAGCAAAACTTTTATGAATCCTGAAATAGAAAAACGGATTACATCCTGGTTAGAAGGCCCTTTCGATGAAAAAAGTAAAGAGGAGATCCGCACCCTTCAGAAAACAAATCCTGAAGAATTGGAAGCTGCTTTTTTCCAAACGTTAGCCTTCGGCACAGGAGGGATGCGCGGGATCATGGGAGTTGGCACAAACCGGATGAACATCTACACAGTGCGACTTGCAACTCAAGCGCTTGCAAATTACCTAAAAAAGACAAAAGAGAAAGGTCATGTCTTCATTGGATATGATGTGCGTCACAACTCAAAAGAATTTGCTCAAGAAGCAGCGCGCGTTTTAGCTGGCAATGGGATCCAAGTCTATCTCACAAAAGAGGTCTGTCCCACTCCTTTAGTCTCTTTTGGTTGCCGCTATTTTCAATGTGGAGCTGCCATTGTGATTACAGCCTCTCATAACCCTCCTCAGTACAATGGCTATAAAGCCTACTGGAGTGATGGAGGACAGCTCGTCCCTCCTCATGATGTTGGAGTCATGCAAGAGGCAAAAAGCGTTACAGAGTGGAAATTAGATCCCCTCGACTCACCCCGAATTCAATGGGTGGGAGAAGAGATTGATAAAGCGTACCTAAAAGCGTTGAGTAACTCCTCCTTCATTTCCAAAAGGAATAAAGACTCAATGCGGATCTATTACACCAATCTCCATGGAACAGGTCTTCGACTAACTCCTGCGGCCCTAAAAGAGTGGGGATTTCCTCCCGTTATCCAAGTTGCCCCTCAAGCCTCTCTTGACGGCTCTTTTCCTTTTGCGCGGACTCCCAATCCCGAAGACCCTTCGAGTCTTAAGCTAGGAATGGATCTTCTCCTTCAAGAAAAAGGGGACATCCTCCTTGCAACAGATCCCGATGCCGATCGCGTTGGCGTTGCCGTTCGCTATCAAGAAGGAGCTATTCGCCTCAGCGGCAATCAGGTAGCTTGCCTTTTACTCCAATACGTCCTTTCTACTTTGAAAGAGAAAAACTTACTCCCCAAGCATGCTGCATGCGTAAAATCCATTGTCACAACAGAGATGTTTCGCAAGATTGCAAAGCACTTCGGCGCCACTTGCGTCGATGTGCTCACAGGATTTAAATACATCGCCGAGAAAATCCATCAATGGGAGGGGAAAAATGACCCTCAATACATTTTTGGCGCTGAAGAATCTTGTGGCTATCTTTTCCACACATTTGCACGTGATAAAGATGCGATTTCTGCTTGCTGTCTTGTCGCTGAACTTGCCTCACTTGCTAAGTTTGAAAATGTAACTTTAGTCGATCTTCTCTACCGCCTCTATCACCAATATGGGATCCACCGCGAGATGCAGCAGTCGCTTTCCTTCAGCGAAACAGAAGAGGGCTTACATCAAGTGAACAGCATCATGGAAAGCTTAAGAAAAAATCCCCCGGCTTCTATTGCAGGAAAACGAATTACCTCTATTACTGATTACCTAAAAGAGACACCTCTTCCCAAATCCGATGTGATCTCCTTCCAACTAGAAGATCAAACGCAACTAATCGTTCGCCCATCAGGCACTGAACCCAAATTAAAAATTTACGGAGAAGCTGTTGAAGCAGCCTCCAACCCCATAGAAAAAGCAATCGCCGCATGCGACCTTCGCCTCATGAACCAAATCCAAGACCTCCGCTTACAACTATAGCTAAGGGGTCGTTATACCGAGAGTGGTTCAAGAATCGGGACAATGACAAGGAGGCGCCTTGAATTTGAAGCAGACGGAGTCGTTGCCGAATTCGCTTAAAATGCACCACAGAGATAAATACCACAGAGAAAATAGATTAGACACCAAAACACCTCTCGGTGGTGTTTATCTCTGTGGTGCATTTTTCTAAATTACTTGGGGTATTTGATTCTGACGTGATGGGTGAGGAGAAGCGTTTTCACGAGCACTTTTTTGACGGTGCTAAGCTCCTGGAATGTGAGCTCACACTCAGTAAACTGCCCATCTCTTGCTTTTTCTGACACAACTCTTCCCACCATCTCTTGAACAGCAGCCTCACCTGCCTCATCGATAGATCGGGAAGCTGCCTCGATGCTATCGCAGATCATGATGATGGCAGACTCTTTTGTCCTCGGTTTAGGACCGGGATAACGAAACTGCGATTCATCGATCTCCTCTTTCTTTCCCCCTTTTAGTTCGAGCTGCTTACGGTAGAAATAATAGACAAGCGTAGTACCGTGATGTTCGCGGATGATATCGATAAAAGGCCGAGGAAGGTGATACTTTTTTGCAAGCTCAACTCCATCTATTACATGGGAGATGATCACTTGCGCTGATTCTAAAGGGGTCAAGAGTTGATGGAGATTGACTGTCCCTTGTTGATTTTCCGTATAGAGCTGCGGATTATTCATCTTTCCGATGTCGTGATAAAGCGTTGCAGTACGGCAAAAAAGTCCCGCAGCTCCAATTGCATGGGCGCAAGTTTCTGCAAGATGGCCAAGGACCAAAGAATGTTGATAGGTTCCAGGAACTTCCATCGCAAAACGGCGCAACAACTCATTTTCTGGATCCATGTACTCCATCAGCGTCATATCTGTCAGAACACTAAAAAGAGACTCCAATATAGGAAGGAGGCCTGCGACAAAAATTGCTGTAATCAATAGAAAAACCGCCGATCCAATCACATCAATAAAAAATGAGGAGAGAATCCATTGGTTTTCACTTAAAACAAATGCATAAAGGACAGGGATGGAACTCAGCCACGTCTTAGCACAGACAGTAAACACCTCTTTTCGTTTCCGAATTCCTCTTGATGTGATGATCACAACAACGGATGTGACTAGGTTCAAAATAAGGAATCTACTGTGATCAATTGCTAAACTTACAGAGAGGATAATGGAGAGAAAAGTGGCTGCAAAAAGGGCAACTCTTGGAGAAAGGAGTATGCAGATTAAAAGCGTTGCAAAGGGCGCGACAATTGGGTAGCGGATCGCGGCAATTAAGCTTGAGTCGCTATGAACAAGTACATATTCAGCAAGTTTTGCAAAGAAAAGGGTTGCAATCACGATCAAGACAAAAAGAGAAGTCTGCTGAAGAGACCTAATAAACACAGGCTGACTCATGCGGAAGTAAAGGGCACTGATGATGACGAGGATGAACGCGAGGAGAAAACTTGCAATGATTGTCAAAGGATCTGTTAACCTTCTTCCTTGGGCAATTGCCTCTTTCATTGCTTGCATCATCACCAAATGGCGATGGGTGATCGTCTCCCCGGGATTGAGGATGCGCATCCCCGCATAGACTTTCGTCAATTTTTCAGGAATCGTCTTGCTCACCTGAACTCTTAATGCTTGTTCAAGAGCTAAATCTTCCTGCAATATCCATTGGCTCTGCTGAAAAGGGTAGATCACATACTCTGCAGTTTGCGGAGCAAAGACTCCATGCGCCTCCATTTGTCCCGCTAAAAAACCCCAAAAATCGATCGGAAGGAAAATTGGTTTATTTTCCTCTTCTGGCAAATAGGCAAAGTAACGATCTTCAGGAAGGCCCATCTCTCGAACAATTTGGATCGTCCTTGGGTCAGTGAGCCTTGTCTCTAAAAGAAGCGTCTCTAGCTCATCTGCCGCTTTATACATCTGTTCAAAAGTACTTGAAGGGGAAGCCTCCCTCCACTCTTTACTGCGGATCAATTTCTGCTCTAGAGCAAGGCGGACGTCTTTCACCTCTTTTTCATCAAGCTGGTAGATCTTCCCCACGTCTTGCATCGCCTGCTGCTTGAGGATGAGCGTCATCTCGTCATCAGGAAACTCAAAATCGACCAAAGCGATCACATAACGCCCCGCTTTTTGATTGAGCTCTAAAATCTCTAGCCTGACCTGGCGAAAATGGAGAAAAAGGGCAAGTCCGATCACACAAATCAGCCCGACGAAAATTCTCCAGCCGCGATTGTGCTCTTTGAACCAATCTTTGTAGGTCCAATTTTCTTTCATGCCTTCCAGCTTATCATCTTTCCTCGACTTTGTACATTTTTCCATATATAACTAAAGGATCATGCAACAAGAATACCAAGTTCTTGCTAGGCGTTACCGCCCCCAACGTTTCCAAGATGTCATTGGACAAGAGGCAGTTGTAACGACCCTAAAAAACGCCCTTCGCTTAAAAAGGATCGCTCACGCCTATCTTTTCGCCGGCTGCCGCGGGATTGGCAAAACCACACTCGCTCGCCTTTTTGCAAAAGCGCTCAATTGCCCCAATCGCAAAGAAGATAGCGAACCGTGCAATGCGTGCCCCTCTTGTCGTGAAATTACCTTGGGCCAATCGCTCGATGTGATTGAGATCGATGGCGCTTCCAACCGCGGGATCGACGACATCCGCTCTATTTGTGAAACTGCCTGCTACTCCCCAACGCAAGGAAGCTACAAGATCTACATCATCGACGAAGTGCATATGTTGACAAAAGAAGCGTTCAACGCACTTTTAAAAACATTAGAAGAGCCCCCAGAACGGGCAAAATTCCTCTTAGCAACAACTGAGCCTCACAAAGTCCTCCCCACAATTTTGAGTCGCTGCCAACGTTTTGAACTAAAAAGAATCCCCCTCTCCCACCTCATCCACAAACTACAGGCAATCGCTTCAGATCTCTCCCGAGAAATTGATGAAGAAGCCCTCCATCTCATCGCCTCCTTCTCTGATGGGAGCCTTCGCGACGCAGAATCTCTTCTCGATCAAATCCTCGCTTTTGCTGAAGGAAAAATGAGTGCCGATTCCGTCCGGCAAACACTTGGCCTCATGCCGCAAGAGACTTTTTTCGCTTTAGACCAAGCTTTTTCAAAAGGAGATGTTGCCCACGCCTTTTTTCTTGTCGAATCGCTCTTTTCTTCAGGAAAAGAGCTCTCCCATTTTTACTCTCAACTCATCGAACACGTCCGCCTCCTCTCTATTGCTTCTCTTTCAGGGAAAAACGGCCTCCCACTCCCCTCAGAGCAAGCCACTCGCTACCTCGAATCCTCCCGCCTCTACCTCCCCTCACAATGTCTCTACCTCCTCGACTACCTATTGAAAACAGAGCTCCAAATCCACAAAAGTGGATCCTCACGAGTTGCCCTCGAAGGCGCCCTTCTCCACTATATCCAAAGTAAACACCGCATCCCCACGGAAGTCCTAATTCGTCGTTTGTCCGAATTGGAAAGCGCCTGGAAAAACCAAGAACTCCCCCCCTCCTCAAAAGAAAAAGAGCCCTCACCTAAAGAAGAGAAGAAAATCCCCGAACCGCAAGTAGAGGAAAAAAAAGTTCCCAAAGTTGAAAAAAGTGAACCGGTTCCCTCTTCTCCACCCATTCCCCTCACTTCTCAAGAAAAAACTCGTTACGAAACTCTCATGCGTTTTGCTGCCGTAGAATTAGAGGGAAAACTAACGTTAAGTTAATTCTTTTCTTTCTTCATCGTTTTCTCGTTCTATCGTTGAACCCACCCCTCGGCTAAAAAAATTTTTATAACCTCACCTTGATTCAATCGTCAGATTGCGGTAAAATCACGCCTTGTCAAGGAGATAAAGATGGGTAGTGGATTTTCTAAGATGAAAAAACAAGCTCGCGCGATGCAAGAGCAGGTTCGCGAGATGCAAGAATCCCTTCGCAATAAAGTAGTCCAAGGACGCGTTGCCAATGACCTCGTTGTCGTCACCATGAATGGAGAAAAAGAGCTTCTCAAAATCACCATCCATCCCGAATGCGTAAGTGACATCGATGGATTGCAAGACCTAATCCTTGCCGCGTGTCAAAATGCCTACTCACAACTTCAAGAAGAAAAACCAGAAGGAATGAACTTCCCCTTCTCAATTTAAAATGACAAAAATCACTCTCCTACAATAAAATAGGTCCCATTTTAATTAGGGACTTATGAAACAATCCTTTCTTCTCTTCTTTGCAGTCGTTCATGCAGTTTTCGGCGATCTAACTGAACTTCCAATTCCAACTCTTCAAAATATCGAACTTTCCGACCCCACCTTCTCTTCACTTGAACTTCCACCTGCTCCCGAATTACCGAAGATGAAGTCCCCTTTACTCGCTGCAACTCTTTCGATACTGATTCCAGGCCTTGGCCACGTTTATCTCGGCGAATACGGAACAGCATCTAAGCTCTTTGGCGCTTCAACCTTTTCTGCAGGAGTAGGAGTCTCATTAGCACAAGACCCTACCTCATCTGACGAATCTCATTTCTTGACGATTTCCTCATGCACATGGAGTTATGGAATTTACGCAGCCTATCGCGACGCGCGTCTCCATAATGGGTCTGGATACTACACTTATGTCATGCCAAAAGAGGATTTTTCCGATCTTGCTTTTGCACCTGTGCAATGGGGCGTGTTAAAAAAACCTGAAGTTTGGGGCGGCTTTCTCGGTGCAATGACCCTAGCTGCAGGAATCTCTTACTTTGCCTATTCAAATGCACCTGATGCAAAAGTTGCTCTCTCATCAAGCTCCTCTTTTACCCCTCTTATTGCATGGCCGGTAGGGATTGGCGAGGAGAGTCTTTTCCGAGGCTTTCTCCAATCCACTTTTTCAGAGTCTTTAACTCCTTTAGGTGGCATCGCCCTCTCCTCTCTTCTTTTTGGTGCCGCACACATCCCAAATGCCTTGCTCCTCCCCAAACAAGAAAGAAACCAATACTACGCCATCTCCTTGCCATTCATAACTGCTCTAGGCTCTTACATGGGGTGGATGACTTATAAAAATCACTCTCTTCAAGAGAGCACAGCGCTCCACGTCTGGTATGACTTTACTCTCTTTGCAATCGAAGCTGCAGCAAATAAGGCCTCTACAGGCCGAACCGATTTACAATTTTCTTTCTCTTTTTAACTTAAGTTTTAATACTGGAGCAAAAATCTTCCTAAATCCAACACCCCTAAACACCACCCTCCTATGAGCGCATGAGATACGATGGGTCCAACCAAGGACTCTTGACGAATACGCAGCCACCCCCAAAACCAACCCAATACAAATGCTACGCAAGCAAAAAGAAAAGAAATTTGTGAATGAAACACTGAGAAAAGCAGGCTGGAAAGGAAGATAGATCCCACTATTTTATATTTTTCTAAAACGAGTCTTATCGCACTTTGCAAAACTCCACGAGCGATAAATTCCTGTAAAGGTGTTAATAAAACATAAATAACTGTCAATAATACATTGAATAGCGAATTATAAGCTATAATTGTTTCTCCTCTGTACGTTGAAAAATTTTTGATCAATAACCATTTTATTAAGACAGCAAGAAATAGAAGTGGTAAGCTAAACCATATTCCTTCGAGTGCATTCCTTTTCCATTTTCTCATAGTCATGCCATAAAACTCTGAAGAACAAATGCTTGCCTTATAATAATACAGCGAGATTGCAAGAAGACCTATAATAGCTGTCCAACTAATTGCCCGAGTAGATTGACTTACAGCGATCAATTGATGGAGACCTGAAACAACAAAATCCCAAAAAGACAAAATGACAAAAACTATAAAAATCAGTTTTCCGATTTCTTCTTTAACCCGAGAAGAATTTAATTCAACTTCAATCGATTTCATCGTTACTTCATTAACAAATCTAAGCTTTTTAGTTAAGTTTCTATTCACAGAAGATACGATTTGAATATATGGCTCTAATTGTTTTGAAACAAATAGACGAAAAGGTAGCAAAAGAGCTTGAACATTTTCCCCAGCCCGCACTGAGGCATTGTGAGGTGAGTGATCAATGAGCGACATTTCCCCGATAAGATCTCCAGGCTTTAGACGTGCAATTTGCTTCACTCGTCGAGTAATCTCTGTTTTTTTTGATACAAGAGCTTCTCCCTGAAGGAGAAGGTATACATCTTCAGTGGTGTCATTTTCTTTGATAATGTAAGAGCCTTTCGCAAAATCTTGCAAACGTGAATTTGACAATATAAAAGTCTGCTGCTCATGAGTTAGATCTTTAAAGAGTTCATTCCCCTGCATTAAGGCTAAAATTTTTTCCTGATCCATCATAAATCCTCTCGGTGTGCTCAGCGGTTAAATTATTGATTTACG
>DATECD010000007.1:0-10995 GCA_035287065.1 Chlamydiales bacterium
CATTGCAAAATAAAAACATCGCCCCACACATAAAAAGTGCAGGGATTGCGAGCATCAACTTATTTTTTGAAAACGTAAGTCGCACCGCTCGTAAAAATGCCCACTCAACAGCTGTCCATTGCATAAAAAGTAGTATCTCGACTTTGTATATTTTTCGGAAGCGAGTTTCGCAAGATTTTGACCTACAATTATTTGTATTGCCATGCAATCGGCTTGCACACGCCATTGCATGGCAATACAAACAATTGTAGGCCAAAAGGTTGTGAAAATCGCTCCGAAAAATGTACAAAGTCGAGAGTGTACCTATCGCTGCTTATAAAGATAAAGGGGGCGGACGATCGGGGTCCCTTTGCCACCTCTTGCTTCAAGCCGCTCGTAGACGATTTGGATGGCGATCCCCACCATGCGGGAAAGGCCAAAAAGGAGGGTAAAATAGTCAGGATAGGGAAATCCAGCTGCCATAAGCATCGGGCCTGTGATCGCATCGATATTGGGATAAGGATCAGAAACTTTCGGATTTTCCTTTAAAACTTGGGTTCCCTCTTTCCGAAGAAGAAGGGCTATTTTCACAAGAGGATGATCTGGAAAATGTTTTTTACAATAGTCAAAAAAAACAGTTGCTCTCGGGTCTTCCACTTTTAAAACGGCATGGCCAAAGCCGAAAATCAACTTTTTCTCTTGTAAGCGGCGGCGAACCAGTTGCTGCACATCCTGAGCACTTCCATTCTCGCCCACTTCTCGCAAGACGCTCTCAATAAATGCAAGGCAATCCTGATTGGCCCTCCCATGACGGGGTCCAGCAAGTGCAGTCATGCTCGCAGCAAG
Source organism: Chlamydiales bacterium (assembly GCA_035287065.1). Taxonomy (GTDB): domain Bacteria; phylum Chlamydiota; class Chlamydiia; order Chlamydiales; family SM23-39; genus JAGWKO01. The sequence goes on from DATECD010000007.1 coordinate 826, forward strand.
CGCCCCATACATTGGCTCTAAGCCCGATGCAACTGCTTTTCCTACAAAGACAGAGAGGTTGCCCCCGCAGTGGTCGTAATGCAAGACGTTAAAAAGTCGCATCACCTCAATGAGCTGAGGCGTTTTGACCTTTGGCATGAGGAGCATCTGAACAAAATTTTCAATATAGCCAAGGTTGGGGTTAGAAGGAGGCGCTATCCCCCATCCCGCATGGTGATTGATGACTGCTGCTACAAGCTGAGGAATCTTAGCGATGGCATCTAAGCAATCTTCCCGATAGTCTCCCTTCCCCTCACACATCCCTAAAATGAGAAGTGCAGCTGCAAGCATATCCATCGCATGCCCCTTTCTTGGCAGCTTAGTAATTGCTTCAAGTGTTTGAGGCGTACATTGAGCTCTTTGGTTCAATTCCCCTTGAAAAGATCTCACCTCATCAGCACTCCCCTCTTTTCCATGATAGAGAAGGTAGATCACATCAATGGGCGAGTGCCCCACAAGATCTGCAATAGGTCGCCCGACATAGGTAAGTCCCCTTTCCGGTTCGACAAGGGAAGTAACGCAGTACCCAACCGGCATGCCCCTTAACCCTGTCTCTAAATCCTCTTTTGTGATCTCAAAGAGAACTTCTTCTTTCACTTAATGTCCCTGTAAAAGGTGCTCAATCAGAATGCGCTCTTCTAAAAGTTCTTTCTCTGTCACTTGCAATTTCTTTTGCAAATAGGGATCTAAAACAAGGCCTGGTACAATTTTCACATCCTTCCCATCAGATCGACAAGGAAAGGAGAAGATGAGATCTTCCCGAATTCCATAAGGATTTCCTTTGGCCAAAATCGAAACGGAGAACCAATCGCTTTGCTTTGTTGGGAAGATAACGGAGCGGACCTGCCAAATGATTGCGTGGGCAGCTGATGCAGCAGAAGATTTCCCTCGTGCAGCAATGACTTCAGCTCCCCTTTTCTGAATTCTTGGCACAAACTCATTTTCAAGCCAATTCCGATCTTGAATCACATCTAAAACAGGTTTTCCCTGAATACGCGCATTGACAAAATCTGGAACTTGCGTTGAGGAGTGATTTCCCCAAATCGTCACATTGGAAACCTCTACAGGATCAACGCCAGCTTTTTTTGCAAGTTGGAAAGCAGCGCGGTTTTGATCGAGGCGAGTCATCGCAAAAAACTGTTTTTCTGAAAGTCCTTTTGCATGATGCATCGCAATCAAACAGTTCGTGTTGCAAGGATTTCCGATGACAAAAACTTTCACGTCTTTGGAGGCAACTTTTGCAAGAGCTTCTCCCTGACCGATGAAAATCTTCCCATTATCGCTTAATAGATCCTTACGCTCCATTCCCGGCCCTCGCGGCTTAGCGCCGACGAGGAGTGCGTAGTCCACTCCAGCAAATAGTTCTTCAGCATTTCCCCCGATTCGCACCTCTTTTAAAAGAGGAAACGTACAATCTTCAAGCTCCATCGCAACGCCGCGCAACACATTTTCAAGTGCGGGAATTTCAAGAAGATGAAGAGCAATGGGCTGATCTAGCCCTAAAAGATCTCCCGCAGCAATGCGAAAAATCAAGCTATAGGCAATTTGTCCGCCAGCGCCAGTGATAGCGATCCGTTTTAGTGGTTTTCCCATACTTTCAGACTGTACCAAAACTCTCGACTTTGTACAACCCGTGCCTGTACCTCTGCCTGTGCCCGTGCCTGCCCTTTCCCGATTCAAAAATGGCTAGAAAGAAACAACTAGTGAGGAAGGGTACAAAAGGCACATGCAGAGGCACGGGATATAAGAGATCTATTAAACTTCATCTTCTAAAATAGCTTGGCGATAGCGTCTCATTTCTTCAACCATGAAGGTGAGGTTGTGAATTGTTGCAAGTGTGTAGGCGCTCATCTCTTTTGCTTTGAAAAGATGGTGAAGATAGGCTCTAGAAAAATGGGTACATGTCCAACAGCTACACCCTTTCTCTATTGGCAAAAAGGAGTGCTGATGCTCTTTTTGTTCGACTTTAAGCCCCCCTTCTTGCGTAAGAAGAAGGCCATGCCGCGCAGCTCGTGTGGGATATGAGCTATCAAACGTATCAATCCCCAACGGGACACAAAGGCGAAGAGAAGAAAGATCCCCAATGCCTAAGAGATGGTTAGGTTTTTCCTCAGGAAGTTCTGGCATCAATCCTTGCAACATCTGCACCATCTCAGGAAGTTCTTTCCCCAAAGAGCCGCCAATCGCAAAGCCATCAAATGCTAAAGCTGTCAGTACTTTGGCGCTCTCTTTCCGAAATTCAGGATCCACACCGCCGTGAACAACTGCATACATCGCCTGGTTTTGCCTATTTTGCAGATGCCTTTCCAAAGAGCGCTTCTCCCAACGGTGCGTTCGATCAAGCGATCTACGAAGCGCTTTTGCATCGATGTGATAAGGGGGTAATTCATCAAATGCGATGATGATATCTGCACCAAGCGCTTTCTGAGCATCGATTGAACTTTCTGGAGTTAACAGAAACTTTGCCCCATCGCGATAAGAGCGAAACCAAACCCCCTCTTCATCGATCTTGAGCACCTGACCGCCCTGCTTTTTTTTCCCCCGACTCTTCAGCTCATCCGCAACAGATCCATAAGCTAAAGAAAATACCTGAAATCCCCCCGAATCGGTGATGATCGGCTGCTTGCGCCCAATGAAGCGGTGAAGCCCTCCTGCCTTTTGCACTGTGTGAGGTCCTGGCTGAAGAAGAAGATGGTACGTGTTGCAAAAAACAAGCTGAAGGCCAATTGCATCTGCCATCTGATTATCGAGCGCTTTCAGCGTCCCATTCGTACCCACTGCGACAAAATTGGGCGTATCAATCACCCCGTGAGGGGTTGTAATCTTCCCCACTCGCGCTCTTGATTTCTTAGACTTATGAAGCACTTCAAACTGAAAATCGCTCATCCTGCCTCTTTCTGAATCGTAATAAATCTACGAGAAAAAGCAGCAATTGGAGCTCCAAATCCAATAATAATGCACTTGATGAAAAAGCTAACGAGCATCACATCGAGAAGAGGAGAAATCACGCCATAGAGCGCAAAAAAAGAAAAAAGGAGCGTATCTAATCCTTGAGTCACAAAAAGGGAAAAGATCACGCGAAAAGCAAAAAATTTTCCCGCAAATCGATCGCGCAACTTACTAAAAAGAAAAATTTCCAATCTCTGCATCAAATAGTAGACAGAGAGCGATGAGAAAACGATCCGTACATTAGAGGATAAAATCGTCTCAAAAGCACCATGCGCTCTATCTACTGCTGCAGGGGTATACAGAAGATGGATCTGCCCCCCTAAAGTAAAAAAAAGAAGTGCAAGGAAAGAGATCTTCATCGCATGAAGGGCTGCCCCCTTTCCAAAATATTCTTGAATAAACCCCAAGGCCAACATAGAGGTCACAGCAAAAAGATCGCTACAAGTAAGCGTGAACCAAAAAAGATCTATCTGTTTTAAAATAAATAGATTAGCAAATACAGCGCTTAAAGCCACCAAAACCGTCAACGCCCTTTTCCCAAAGCTTGCCGAAACAAGCAAAAAGCCAATGCAAAGAAGAAATTGGATCAAAAAGAAAAATTCATTACTCATGCAAAATGGGTAAAGTGTACCGCAACGCCCTTTTCTTGACCAAATCTACCTCGTGAGCTATCGTCTTTTTTACATATAAGGTTCCCCTCATGTCTATCCTAACTGTCTTAGGACTCTATGCCCTTTGGTCGATCTGTTTTCCTTTGGGAAAGCATGCCCTCTCTTTTTCCCCCCCCCTTTTCCTTACTGCAACTCGGATGCTCGTTGGCGCGTGTTTGATCCTCCTTTTTCTTTTCTTCCGCAATCGCCAAGCCCTTAAAGTAGATGGGAAACAGCTCTTGATGATCTCCCTCTTTGCCTTTTTTGGAATCTATCTAACCAATGCCTTAGAATTTTGGAGTCTACAGCACCTATCTGCAGCAAAAACCTGCTTTATCTATAGTTTTTGCCCCTTTTTCTCCGCCCTTTTTTCCTACCTCCATTTCAAAGAAAAAATGAATACCCGCAAGTGGATCGGTCTTGTCATCGGATTTAGCGGAATTATCCCCGTTTTAGCCTCACAAAAAGGGGCAGGCGAGCTCCTCACTACGATTCCTTTCCTCTCTTGGCCAGAAATTGCCATGATGGGGGCTGCCGTCTGTGCCGTTTACGGCTGGATCCTCATGCGCATCTTAGTAAAAGACTCTTCTAAAATGGCTTCTTCTTTAACGACAAATGGCTACGGCATGCTGATCGGCGGACTCTTAAGCCTTGCCCATTCCCTCTTTGTTGATTCTTGGGGCCCCCTCCCCGTTGCCGCTTCCAACTTAAAGTCCTTCGGCATCACCGTACTTTGGATGACATTCATCGCAAACATCATCTGCTACAATCTAAATGCTGCGCTTTTGAAGCGCTTCACAGCCACTTTTGTCTCATTCATGGGGCTACTCAGTCCCATCTTTACCTCTCTCACAAGCCTCCTCATCTTAGGAGAACCCATCTCCCCTACAATCTTCTTTGCAACAGCTATCGTATCCATTGGCGCCTGGTTTGTGCATAGCGCAGAACTTAAGCTCGGCTATATCGTAAGCAAAAAAGAGCTGCAACGAGCCGATTAAATTAAGTTACTACATCTACAAAATGGGCCCCAAATTGACATTTGCTCTTTTGAAGAATTTTTTACTAATAATCAAAGGCTTACAATCAGAAAAAAAACGATCCCATTCTGTTTTATATAAATTATTTAAATTGAATAAAAAAACATTGCCCACAAAACCTAAGGCTCCGTTTCGGAGCCTTAGGTTTTGTGGGCAATGGCCCGATTACTTGCCTTTTTTGGCGAAGTTGATGATTTTGTAAATCGCTGCGATCCCGATGATTGTGTAGAGAGTACGGCTAAATGTTGTGACGTATCCGAAAACAGAACCGATGAAGTTCCACTCGAATAGACCAATCAATCCCCAGTTCAATCCACCGATGATCAGAATAATAACTGCAATAAGATCTAATACACGATTATTTTTCATAAAGAACCCCACTCCTATTTGAGTCTTTTCTCTTTTATTACTATTTTTTTATTTAACTTGTAAAGAGAAAAGAGATTTTCTCATAAGCTTGTTTATAGACTTCTTCTATCGGTAATGTGGCATTTAAAAGATGGATCCTCTTGGGATTCTGATGGGTAAGATCGAGATAGGCTTGCCGAATCTTCTGATGAAAAAAAAGCGCTTCAGATTCAATCCGATCCTGGTTACTCCTTTTTTTTGCTCGCTTCAAGCCAAGTTCTGGTTCAATATCGAGATAAAAAGTAAGATCGGGTGTTAAAGATTGAGAGACAAATTGGCAAAAGTTTGCAACCTCTTGAACGCCAAGCCCTCTTGCTGCGCCTTGATAGGCGATGCTCGAATCGTTGAAGCGATCGCAAAGAACCCATTTGCCAGTTGCAAGTGCTGGGAGAATGATTTCTGAAACATGTTGAGCGCGAGACGCTAAGAAAAGGGCAAGCTCAGCATAAGGGGAGATTAGATTTGGGGAGTGGAGAAGAAGGTCCCGGATCTTTTCTCCAAGCTTACACCCACCAGGTTCCCTTGTGACAAGGGAAGGGATCCCTTCCCTTGTGAGTTCTTTTTCAATGTGGGAGATGAGTGTCGTCTTCCCAGCGCCCTCTCCCCCCTCAAATGTAATGAAACGAGCTTTTTTCATCGTTTTCTCGTTCCATCCTTTCTATCGTTGCTCTTGCAGAAGGGAACATAACATGCCGTGGCCTTCCTATTTAGCTAGGCGTTACAGGAGGAGGAAGGGTCTCTTCAATCTCTTCAACAACATCAGCTTCCACTTTTTGAGCGGCAACGACAAGATCCTCTTCTTCTTTCAAGTTCACAAGCCGCACCCCTTGGGTCGATCTTCCCATTACACGGACTTCGCGCATCGTGATACGAACTGTTTGACCTGCTTGAGACATAAAAAGAACACCATCTGTGTCTGTAACGCTGAGTGCCGCAACAACTTTCCCATTGCGCTCCGATGTGATGATTGAGCGAACCCCACTTCCGCCGCGGTGTGTCTGGCGGAAATCTTCAACAAGCGATCTTTTGCCAAATCCATTTTCGCAGACGACAAGAATTGTTTGATCTGGTGTTACAACTTCACAGCCAATGACTTTATCTGCTAGATCTTTTAACAAGATCCCTCGCACCCCGCGCCCAACGCGTCCAATTGCACGCACTTGGGCTTCATCAAAGCGCACCGCCATCCCGCTATGAGTAAAGAGCATGATCTGTTCTTCTTGATGAACAAGGCGTGCCGCAATCAGCTCATCCCCTTCATCGATATTCAGCGCGTAGACTCCTTTACGTCTTTGGTGCTCAAACTCAGAAAGAATAGTCTTCTTCACAACCCCTTTCAAAGTGGCAAGAAGAACAGAAGCTTCACCTTGGAAACTGCGAACTTTTAAAATCGCAGCAACTCGCTCATTTTCTCGCAAATCTTCAAGCAAGTTGATGATCGGTTTCCCCTTCGTACGGCGTCCTGCTTCTGGGATCTGCCACACTTTGAGCCAGTAGCATCTGCCGTGATTGGTGAAAAGAAGAAGGGTCTCGTGAGTGGATGCCACATAGACATTTTTCACGATATCGACTTCTTTTTTCATCTCAAGACCCATCACCCCAGCGCCCCCGCGTCTTTGCTCGCGGAAGGTGTGGACAGGCATTCTCTTGATGTAGTCGTCATTAGAAAGAGTGATCACAACTTGCTCATCAGCGATGAGATCTTCCATCTGGAATTCCCCTTCAGCTGCGATGATCTTTGTTTTCCTTTCCGATTTGTGATCTTTCCTAAGCTCCTCTAACTCTTCGCGAATGATTCCCCGCACTAACGCTTCTGATGCAAGGACCTCTTTGTAGTGGGCAATCTTACTTAAAAGATCGCGATACTCTGCATCGATCTTATCTGCCTCAAGACCTGTCAGCTGATAGAGGCGGAGGTCTAAAACGGCATTGGCCTGCTTTTCACTTAAATCAAAGCGGCTCATGAGCTCTGTGCGAGCTGCATCTCGGTTCGATGAAGCGCGAATCACACGCACCACTTCATCAAGGTGAGCAAGCGCTTTTAGATATCCTTCTAAGATGTGAGCTCTTGCTTCTGCTTTTGCAAGCTCATAACGGGTCCGTCTTCGAATCACTTCAATGCGGTGATCAATCCAAGCTGTGATAAAGTGCTTGATATTCATCGTTCGCGGAAGCCCGTGATCTAGAGCGAGCATATTGCAGCCAAAACTTGTCTGGAGATCGCTATGCTTATAGAGCTGATTGATGGAGACATCTGGGATCTCCCCTTTTTTCAGCTCAAGGACAACTCTCATCCCATCTTTATCTGACTCATCGCGAATATCGGAAATGCCGGGGATAATTTTTTGATTGATCAACTCAGCAATATGTTCAATGAGGCGCGACTTATTGACGTTATAAGGGATCTCATCGACAACAATCTGTTGACGCCCTGTTGTGCCAATATCTTCAACGCGTAAACTCGCTCGGAGAAGTACTTTTCCACGTCCTGTGTGATAGGCCTCTTTAATCCCTCTGAAACCGCAAATGACACCGCCCGTTGGAAAATCGGGCCCTGGCATCACTTTCATGATCTCATCGATTGTCGCCTGCCGATTATCCAAAACAATCAACGTCGCATCGATGAGCTCTTTTAAGTTATGCGGGGGAATATTCGTCGCCATTCCCACTGCAATCCCTGTTGAACCATTGCAGAGAAGATTTGGAAATCTCGCAGGGAAAACAGTCGGCTCTGTCTTCGTCTCATCGTAGTTGGGGACCATCTCCACAGTATCTTTATCGAGGTCCTCCATCAGCGCCATTGCAGCGTGAGTCAATCTCGCCTCAGTATAACGCATCGCAGCAGGGGGGTCGCCATCAATGGAACCAAAGTTTCCCTGGCCATTGATCAAGGTGTAGCGCATCGCCCAATCTTGCGCCATGCGGACAAGCGTTGGGTAAATGACCGTCTCACCGTGCGGGTGGAAATCCCCCGATGTGTCCCCTGAAATTTTTGCGCATTTTCTATGCTTGGATGTGGGCCCAAGCGAGAGTTGCTTCATCGCGTAGAGAATCCTTCTTTGCGACGGCTTTAATCCATCCCGAACATCGGGAAGAGCGCGGGAGATAATCACCGACATGGAATAGCGAAGATAACTCTCCTTAATCTCTTCTTCCACATTGCGTGGTACAATCACTTCATCTTTTGTATAGGACATACATGTTCCTTAGATATCCAAATTCTTTACGGAAAGAGCATGGTGCTCAATGAACTGACGCCGAGGTTCCACCTCTTCGCCCATCAACATCGAAAAGATCCGATCTGCAGCAATCGCATCGGGCATTGTCACTCGAAGAAGAGTCCTTTTCACAGGATCCATCGTCGTCTCCCAGAGCTGGTCGGCGTTCATCTCGCCAAGACCTTTGTAGCGCTGGACTTCAACCCCTTTTCGTCCATTTGCCCTCACTGCATCGATCACTTCTCGAAGAGTGTAGAGCGGTGTTGTCTTCCCATCTTCGATAAGTTCAAAAAGGAGCCCCTCTGCAACGAAATAGCGATTAAGCTCAAGTTGAAATGCAATCAACTTATCAATAAGAGCTAAGAGTCGATTCGGCTCGCAAAGCTCTGTAAAAGCTAAAGGCTTCACAACAAGACTCTTCATCTCTTCTGTCACCTCTTCCGGCGGGATAGAGGCAAGCGTCTCTTCGTGTTTTAATTTTTGATTTTCTTCATGCTCTTGTCTTAAAGCTAAAAGATCCTCATCGCTATAGATGTAGTGACTCTTTTCTCCGATGGAGGCCATGTAGCGCGGATATTTTCCCTCACGCTGCAACTCGATAAAGTCTCGAAAGAGAATCCCCTTTCTTTCAACTGACTGAATGAGCGTCTCCACTTCTAAAATCACCTCAAGTAGTCTCTGCATCTCCTCTTTATCCATCGAGTTTTCTCTTCCCGCTCTTCTTAAAAGAAGATCGCCAATACCTAACTGCAAAAGGTATTCATCGAGTTCTTTTTCAGAGTGGATGTACTGACTCACCTTTTTTCTCGTCACTTTAAAAAGGGGAGGCCTTGCGATGTAGATATAGTTATTCTCAACAAGTGCTGGCATGTGGCGATAGAAGAACGTGAGGAGGAGCGTTCGAATATGCGATCCATCCACATCAGCATCTGTCATAATGATGATTTTGTGGTAACGAAGTTTTGCAAGATTGAAATACTCAACGCCAATCCCACATCCAAGCGCTGCGACCATCGACCCCACTTCTTGATTCTGGAGCACTTTCTGTACGCGCGCTTTCTCCACGTTTAAGATCTTACCGCGAATGGGCAAAATCGCTTGGAATCTTCGATCCCTTCCCATCTTCGCAGATCCACCCGCAGAGTCCCCTTCAACGATGTAGATTTCACAAAGAGCGGGATCCCTCTCCTGACAATCTGCAAGCTTTCCAGGAAGCCTTGCGCCGTCAAGCGCTGTTTTACGAAGCGTGAGCTCTCTTGCTTTTTTTGCAGCTTCTCTTGCCTGTGCTGCAATAACTGCTTTTTCAACAATCAATCGCGCAATGGCAGGATTTTCTGAAAGAAACGTCGTGAGCTGTTCCCCAACAATTGTCTGCACAATCCCCGCAACTTCGTTGTTGCCGAGTTTTTGTTTCGTCTGCCCCTCAAACTGGGGATTGGGAACTTTGCAAGAGATCACAGCTGTGAGCCCCTCGCGCATATCTTCACCGCTTACGCTCAGTTTATCTTTTGCTAAAGCGGGATGCTCTTTCATGTAGTTGTTGAGGACCCGAGTCAACGCAGTAGAAAACCCTGTGAGGTGCGTTCCCCCTTGTCTTGTTGCGATGTTATTCACGTAGCAATAGATCGACTCTGTATACGTATCATTCCACTGCATCGCAACTTCAAATTCAACAGGTCCTGAATCCCCTTCTTTAACTCCTGAAATGGCAATCGGCTTTGGAAATAAAGGCAATTTTCCTTCATTCAAGTAGAGGACAAAAGAGGAGATCCCTCCATCTGAGTGAAAAGTGACTGGCTCTCGATTGGGATCTCTTTCATCGAGAAAAGAGATCGTAATCCCTTTATTTAAAAAGGCAAGCTCTCGGAA
>DATECD010000008.1:0-6197 GCA_035287065.1 Chlamydiales bacterium
GACCCCGAGGTTGGTAGAGACTAATCTCTCCCATTGCAACGACCTGGTCCCCCTCTTTTGGAAGACGGGTAAGTCCTACGCCACTGGCTCGAAAAAGGACTGCTGAGATCTGAGAACCGGAATCTTTTAAGGTGAAGTAGAGATGGCCTGATGATTGAGCCTTGCAGTTGCTGATCTCTCCTTTCACAGAAAGAGAGCGGAAGTTGGGCTCCAAAAGCCCTTTAATCGCAAAAGTTAGCTCAGTAACAGTGAAAATTTTCATTTTGGATACAGAACATCGTTCAACAGAAGCAACTTTTTTGCAAGGGGGAAACAGGTGTTTGACAGGTGACTTAAGAATTAAAAAAGAATATTTTAAGGTCGAGGAACAGACTCCTTTTAGACGGTTGAGGACAAAGTTCTCATTACTCCTGACTGTTATACCGCTCGTGATTGAAGAATCGGTTCTGACTGCGTCGGGCAGCCATTGAATTTGAAGCTGCCTGCATCGCCAAGGTTTTTAACCTTGGCTGCTTCGGCAACGACTCCGTCTGCTTCAAATTCAAGGCGCCTCCTTGTCATTTCCCGATTCTTGAACCACTCTCGGTATACTCACAAATTTTCAAATATTCTTTTCAATGCTTACCTGTAGGCGGAAAACTCTCTCTTGATTGTTCACATTTGTTTGAGTATCCTTGTGATGATATCTTGGTGCTATATGCTTCCCTATGTAATCGGCAATTGGAAAATGTACAAGACAGAGCAGCAGGCCGTCCAGTATGTTGAAGAACTTTTGCCTTTAGTGCGAGAGTGTGGGGCTCATCTCATGCTCGCTGTCCCTTATACGGCGATTCACCCGGTTGCTCAGTGCGAAAGAGAGGGGAAACTCGCAGTTGGCGCGCAGAACATGCACGATGCAAGAGAAGGGGCTTTCACAGGAGAGATCGCAGCTTCCATGTTGAAAGAAGCGGGGGCTACGTTTGTCCTCATTGGGCATTCAGAAAGACGCCGCCTTTTTCATGAGAGTTTGGAAGTGATTCATAAGAAGATTCTTGCCGCTTTTCGCGAGGAAATTCTTCCCATTCTTTGTGTGGGTGAGACCTTGGAGGAGAAAGAGGCGGGAAAAGAGCGCGAAGTGCTTCGAGAGCAACTTTTTTCTGCTTTGGAGGGAGTTCATTTGGAGCGAAGCGATCAGCTTCTTATCGCTTATGAACCTGTTTGGGCAATTGGAACAGGAAAGACGGCTGAGCCAAATCAAGTAGGAGAAACGCATGCTTACTTAAGGTCTTTGTTGTCTGAGAGATTTGGTGAAGTTTTGAGCCAAGAGATTGCAATTCTTTATGGGGGCTCTGTCCAAGTACAGAGCGCAGAAACCCTGATGGGAGAAAAAGAGGTGAATGGTCTTTTAGTTGGGGGCGCTTCACTTGATCCAAAAACCTTTGCTGCGATTGCAGCTTGTTGCGTAAAGATAAGGAAACACTCATGACTGCAATGTTTTATATCGTTCTCTCTTTCTTTTTTCTCCTCTCGTTACTTCTTTGCTTTGTCATTTTGATCCAGGAGGCCAAAAGCTTAGGGTTAGGTGCCTCTTTTGGTGGAGAGGGTGGAGACTCCCTATTTGGAACGTCGACAGCCTTCATTTTAAAGCGCTTTACTGCCTATCTTTCAGGTGCTTTTTTAGTTGGGTGCCTTCTTCTTTCTTTAATGAGCGCATCTTTAGGAAGAAAAGATGCTGCCTCTTTATCTACTCCAGCTCAGCAAGAAGTTCCGCAAGGAGAATAGATGAAATTGCCGCTCCATTATTATGGGGATCCTATTCTCCGGGCGCGTTGTGAAGAGATTGAAAAGATCACTCCCGACATTGTGCAACTTGCCGAAGATATGATCGAAACAATGATCACATATAACGGGGTAGGTATTGCAGCCCCTCAAATCGGCAAGCTACTCCGGATCTATATTTTTCGTAACGAATGGCAAAATGATAAAGAGGAATTTGAGCTAGGGCCCCCTCAAGTAGTGATTAACCCGATTCTTTCCAGTCCTTCAAAAGAAAAAGAGGAGATGGTAGAAGGGTGCCTTTCTTTGCCGGGAGTCCAAGTGAATGTGAGAAGGCCGCAAAAGATTCACATCCGATATCAAAACTTACATGGTGGGTATGTGGAGATGGATCTAGAAGGGTTTGCAGCCCGGGTCAACATGCATGAGAATGACCACTTAAATGGAGTTCTTCATATCGATCGCTCAGATCCTAAAGATCGCTCTCAAATCGAGGCGATGCTTCGCAAAATGAAAGAAAAAAACCTAATTTGACAAAAAAAAACGATCTTTGATAAGGGGAAGAGAGGGAAGGCTCTTCTCTAAAAGAGGATGGTATTATGAAAAAAATTGATAGCGTTGCCACATTTTTGGTGGTTCTTGGCGCACTGAATTGGGGATTGATCGGTATTTTCAACTTTGATCTTTTTGATTTCTTCTTGGAGCAAAGTTGGGCGGATCGAACTTTTTACGCCTTGATTGGATTTGCTGGCCTATTCAAAGCAATTTACTGGTTGACGGGGAACTGGCAAACTCGATTTGAGCATAATGTAAAGTAGTTCTCAAAAGAAAATCGATAGCGGATCGACATCGATTTTGATTTGAGTCTCTGAGAAGCGTAAAGAGGAGAGGTACTTGGTGATCTCTTCGCTTACGCTTCGATTTTCCATTTTGATCAGAAATTGAAAGCGGTAAAAATCTTTTACTTTCGGGTGACCTGCTGGAGCTGGAGGAAGAAGCTGCGTGTGGGGGAAAGATTTTTTGGCAAGTTCTGCATAGGTCATCTCCGCTGCTTCCTGCGCTTTTGCAGCTTGACTCGATGAAAAAATACATTTGATCAAGTGGACAAAGGGGGGGTAGTGAAAAAGGCGTCTTTCCTCAATCTCCTGATGGTAAAACGCATCGTAGTTTTGTGAAGCGGCAAGACGAATGACTGGATGTTCAGGTAGATACGTTTGTAAGATCACTTCGCCATTTAAGTCAGCCCTGCCAGCTCTTCCTGCGACCTGGATCAAGAGTTGAAAAAGAGATTCACTAGAGCGAAAGTCTGGAATTTGCAAAGCTCCATCTGCATTGAGAACGCCGACAAGTGTCACTGCTGGAAAATGGAACCCTTTTGCAACCATTTGCGTTCCAATTAAGACATCTGCCTTGTGAGAGCGAAACTGTTTAAAGAGTTCTTCATGGCTCTCTTTTTTCTGTGTGGTGTCGCGATCCATGCGAAGCGTTCTGATGTCGGGGAAAACGGCGTGTAAAGATCTTTCCACATGTTCTGTACCAAATCCTTTAAATTGAAGTGTTTCTCTTGACCCACATGAGGGGCAACTTGTTGGAGGAGGGCGGTGAAAGCCGCATAGATGACAGATGAGTTCGTTAGCTTCGCGGTGAAAGGTGAGGGAAAGATCGCAATGGGGGCACTGGATATGTGTTCGACACTCTGCGCAAAGCTGCAATCGATGGTATCCCCGTTTATTGAGAAAAAGGAGTGTCTGCTCCCCTTTTTTGACCCTCTCTTCAATGCCTCGAAGCAGTACATCGGAAAAGTGGGTAAAGCCCCCATTTCGTTTTTGCGCTTCTTTCATATCGATGATGCGAATGGTGGGAAGAGACGCAGAGGTTGCTCTTTGAGTTAAGGTGTGGAATGTGTATTTCTTAATTTCTGCATTGTAACGAGACTCAATAGATGGAGTTGCGCTCCCAAGGAGGATTGTCGCTGACTCTAGATGGGCTTTCATGATAGCGACATTTCGCGCGTGGTAGCAAGGGGCCTCTTCACTTTGTTTATAGGAGGAGTCGTGTTCTTCATCTACGATGATGAGGCCAAGATGTGGAATGGGGGCAAAAAGCGCTGAGCGCGCGCCAATTGCAATAGAGATCTCCCCGCTTCCCAATTTTTTCCAGGCCTCATTTCTTTCTCCTTGGCTCCTTTTGTGATGGAGAACGGCAATTTTTTCAGAGAAACGGGAGCGGATCCTTTCAATTGTCTGAGAGGTTAAAGAGATCTCAGGAACTAAAAAAAGGGCCCCTTTTTTTAAACGTCTTGCCTCTTCAATAGCTTGAAGATAGATCTCTGTTTTCCCGCTTCCCGTCACTCCCTGAATGAGATGTGCAGAGAATGTTCCCTTTTGCAAAGAGACTATGACTTTTTCAAGGCAAAGTTTTTGCTCAGAATTTAAGACTTTTGGAGGACTTTGAAAAAATTCTGCCTCTAAAAGAAGCGTCTCTTCTTTTCCTTTTCTCATCTTTACTTCTTTACGCACAGGAGCAGGGAGGAATAGACGGATCACTTTTTCTAAAGGAGTTGCGTAATAACGGGAAATCCAGTGGGCAAGTTTCCATTGAAATGCATTGAGAGAAGAAGTGGGAGAGAGAACTTCTAATATGGGAAGTAAATTGGAAATAGAGGACCCCTCTTTCAAAGCGAGGATCGTCCCTTTTACCTCTTTTTTGCGAAATTCGATTTTGACGCGCGTTCCGACAACGATGGCAGAAGCAAGAGCTTCCGGCACTAAATAGTCGAAGGGGATAGGACTTTTCCTATCGAGCGCTACTTCTGCAATTTTTTGCATAACACATCCCAAAGAGAGCGTTTTAAGAAAGAGTCTTTGAAGTAGAGAGCTGGATCTGGCAGAAGAAAGAGGGGCGCTTTTTGTAAAAAACGGAGGCTACTTGCAGGGACCTCTTTGTAAAATGTGCGTAACGTCGGCAGTTGCCATAACGTAGCATCAGAGATGATGATGAGGCGGAGTTCCTCTCTTCCTAAAAAAGAATCCCACTGTTTTTCCCGTTCGATCGACTCTGCCTGAATAAGACTACAGGCTCCAAAATAGACTTCAAGTGCAGTTGCGAGCTCTTCTAAAAACATTTTGTAGGGAGGAGGTTCTTCAAAGAAAAGAAGAGATATTGGAGCTGCTTGATTTTTTGCTTTCCAGCGAGTGGCTATTTTTTTGGCCAATGCATCATTGGGGATTTGTTCAAAAATGGCTAAAGAGGGGATTGCTTTTGCAATCACTTCTTTCAGTGAAGAAAAGCGGTTTACCGCAGGCTCTTTTTTTTCGATAGGGGGAGGGGGGGGCGAAACGATTTTTTCTTCTGGAGGTAAAATAACTTCTTTTTTTGAAACCGAAGAAAAAGAGGGGGGCACTGGCGTTATTTGTTTTGGTACTGATTCTGTGCGATTTTTTTTCTCTTTTTCTGAAAATAGAGAGAAATAGGTAACTTCATCTGAAGATGCAAGGATGAGAGGATCTTCTTTGAGTTGAAGGCGCAAGGCCTCGATTAATTCGAGGGGTCCCATTCGATCGTATCGACTAAAGATTCTTTTGTTGCATAAAAGGAGGCAAAGCCCCGGCGCGTGAACCCTTCGCAGATCGCAGCTTTTAATTCAAAGGGTCCAGCGGGAAAAAGAGAGCTGAAGAGGCGCTCAATGATCCCTTCTCCTAAGGAGTCATTCCACTCTTGACGATGCTCAATTAAACTTAAGAGAATATTCTCATTTGTTTTCGACTCTTCAAAGAGAGGGAAAAGCGTAAAGAAAAAAGCGCGCAAGGAGTCTTTTTTGATTTCAGTTGAGAAAGAGATGAGTTTGCATCTTTGCATGTCTTCTAAAGATTGCAAGGAGGATGTGCCCTGCACCTTCGACGCTTGTAACAGAGTTTCGCAATAAAAGCAAAGTCTCTCCAATTTTTTTTGCCATTCTTTAAAGAGGTGATACTGCGGAGGCGTCTTCTTTGCAGCTTCCAACCACTTGAGTAAAGAGAGGAGCTCTTGTAGCAAGAAGAGAAAGGAGAACGATTTTGTCTCAAATTGGGCAAGATCGTAAGGGATAAGTGGGCAAATAGATTGCATAGGACAAAAAAGGTACCATAATTTTCATCATTTGTCACCTCTTAAGAGAGGAGCGCATCGAGATAGGCTGCGGGATCAAATGGGATGAGGTCTTCCTCTTTTTCCCCCATTCCCACCCAAAGGATGGGGATGTTGAGCTCTTTTTGAATAAGGGCCGCAATGCCCCCTTTTGCTGAGCCATCGAGCTTTGTGAGAATGATTCCGCTGATCGGTGTGAACTGATGGAAGGTTTTTGCTTGATCGAGCGCATTTTGTCCAATTGTCGCATCTAAAACAAGGAGAGTTTCGTGCGGAGCTTGAGGGACTTTTTCCTTGCAGATCCGCCGCACTTTTGC
>DATECD010000009.1:0-10702 GCA_035287065.1 Chlamydiales bacterium
CTTGAACCAGCTTTTAAAAAAGTAGCGCCACAACATACGTCGTACCAAAAGTAACTCAAAAGTTCACTTTTGGAACAGCGTGAAAGCTGTAGGAGGGGTGGTCAAAAATGGGGAAAGGCGAGATTATTTATGGAATGTTGAAGAGAGTGGCTCAATTTCTTGGTGCGCATTGGGATGGGGCAAGCCCTTTGCTGCTTGGGTATTCGGGAGGGCCAGATTCCAAGGCGCTCCTTTATGCGCTTTTGGAGGTGGGGTGCAACGCGTTACAAGTTGCTCATGTGGATCATGGGTGGAGAGAGGAGAGCCGCGGGGAAGCGGAGGCGATTCGAAGTGAAATTGAGACATTGAAGCTCCCATTTCATACGATTCGTTTGCAGGAAGTTCCTTTGTGCAATCGAGAGGATAGCGCCCGTAAGGCAAGGCTTGCTTTTTTTCAAAAAGTAGCCAAAAACGGGATGCAGGCAGTTCTTCTTGCCCATCAGGCAGAAGATTTGGCTGAGACTGTCTTGAAAAGAGTACTAGAGGGGGCACACCTCCCGTTCATAGGGGGAATGAGAGAAATTGTTGTTCAAGAAGAGGGCCCCCCTATTTGGCGCCCTTTTCTCTCGGTAAGAAAAGAGAAGATTTTGATGTTTCTTCAAAAGCGCTCCCTCTCTTTTTTTCAAGATGCGACGAATCTTGAGCCTACTTACTTGCGCGGCAGGATGAGGAGTTCGTTATTTCCCGATTTAGAAAAAACTTTTGGCAAAGAATTTGTAAAGAATCTCCTTCTTCTTTCAGAGCGAACTTTTGAGTTTAAGGAGTACCTCGATCGGAAAACTATTACCATTCAAGAAGAAAAAGAGGAGGGGGAATGTACCGCCTATCTTGCAGGGCTTGAGCCGATTGAGGCGCGCTACTGGATTCAGAAGAAGGGCAAGGAGATGGGTTTTTCCCTTTCTCGAGACCTTCTTGAGCAGATTCTCTCAGCGATTTTTGCGCGCAAAAGCCGTAGGTTTTTCCCTCCCAGGTTCTTAGTTAACCGAGGAAACTTATCAATACGCGAATTAGAGACAAATTAAATTTTTTTTGTTATGGGGGCTAAAAAGAGGTTTGAAGAGATCCTTGATGGGGCTTCTTCTTTTCCTCTTCCTTTACTTTATCGCTGGGAAATGGTTTAATTTTCCTTGCGTGTAATTATTTTTAACAGAAAGAAAACAAGGCGTTTATGGCCAAAATGAGACCTGATCCAAAAAAAGGAATCCCTGGGGGATTCATTCTTTTTATCCTTGCAGGAATTCTTTTGATCTTTGGGATCCAGTCTCTTACTTCGCAAGCGTCGGGAAGAGTCTCTTTTAGCCATCAGGCAGAGCATTTGACCAATTTAAATCTCACAATCCCAGAAGAAAATCGGAAAGTAGCTCAAAATGAGAACTTGGTCACCTTTAGTGGGAAATTTCGCGATACTCTTCCAGAGGAAAGTGTTGATCGCTATCGCTATTTAGAACTTTTGGATCAGAACCATCAGCTTCAGGCTGAAGGGATTCGTTTGGGCGGGCAGCTAGATCAATTGGGAAAACAGGTTGAAGAGGCTGCAGATTACTATTTGCACTTAAGAGGGCAACCTCTCACCCGTTCAGGATTTACTGTTGTTGGTTCTCAGTATGATACGACAGACCGTGTGAGTGCAATTGTCATTTATAAACTTTCAGATAGGACAACATCGACACTTCCATTTGCTGAGAAAAGTTTAGAGCTTGCTAAGAAAAGTCCATCTATTGAAAGCATAGAGGCTACATGGAGAGAGATTCGAGATCTGATTAGCGCTCTTCGTTCTCCTGCTCTTGGAATCGGGAGCGAATCGATTAAGTTAGAGTTGAAGGCATTAGATGCAAAACTTTCTTCTGTCTCAGAAGCAATTCCTGAAGAAGCGCTTGCAGTTGAGCAAGCTGTTCTAGCGCGAGTTTCGACCCTTATTATGGAGATGGGGAAAGAACAAGAGGGGGTGCGCCTTTCCTCTCTTCGTTCGGTGAGAAGTTATGTAGATGAGCTACAGCAATATACTCAAGGTTCTCAAGCGCTTGAACAAAACCAAGCCCTTTTAGATAAAGCGCGTCAGAAGGTTGCCTCTGTGATTTGGTATTTTAATAATCAAGAGATGTCGACTAGGGGCTTAGAAAAGCAAGATCCAGAAAGCTACAGCTATTGGTTTGCTCAGGCAAAAATGGAGTGGGAGCAATTTCCCGATAATAAAGGGCTTGTTTACCGGGCTCCTGATCAGCCGCGCAATACAGTTCTTGAAAAGACGTTTAAAAGTCAGGAGCCTACTCCTAACTATTTTAGCTATATTTTGACGGTACTTCCTGTTGTTCTCGTCATCCTCTTTCTCTATCTGATCTTTTCAAGACAGATGAAAGGAGTTGGCTCTTCTGCGATGAATTTTGGGAAGTCGCCAGCAAGGCTCATGACGAAAGAGCAGAATAAATTTACATTTAAAGATGTTGCCGGCGCTGAAGAGGCAAAAGAGGAGCTTAAAGAGATTGTCGATTTTCTAAAAGATCCTCAAAAATTTACTGCATTAGGCGCTCGTATTCCAAAAGGAGTGCTCCTTGTTGGACCTCCAGGAACGGGAAAGACTTTAATTGCAAAAGCAGTTGCTGGTGAAGCGGATCGTCCGTTTTTCTCTATTTCCGGCTCTGATTTTGTGGAGATGTTTGTAGGGGTGGGTGCAAGCCGAATCCGAGATCTTTTTGATCAGGCTAAAAAAAGTGCGCCCTGCATCATTTTCATGGATGAGATCGATGCAGTGGGACGCCATCGGGGCGCAGGGATTGGCGGTGGGCATGATGAGCGCGAACAGACGCTCAATCAGTTGCTTGTTGAGATGGATGGGTTTGATACTAAAGAAGGGGTGATCCTGATGGCAGCGACAAATCGCCCTGACATTTTGGATAAGGCTCTTTTGCGACCTGGCCGTTTTGATCGAAGAGTTGTACTTGATTTGCCCGACATTAAAGGGCGTTATGAGATTTTAAAAGTACATGCGAGAAAAATTAAGATTGACCCTTCTGTTGACTTAAATGAGGTTGCTCGAGGGACACCTGGTTCATCAGGCGCAGACCTTGAAAATATCTTAAATGAGGCGGCATTGCTTGCTGCAAGGACTGGACGATCTGCAGTGACTTCTGTAGAGGTGAAAGCGGCATGTGATAAGGTCCGCTTTGGAAAAGAGCGTCGTAGCCTTGAGATGGATGAAAATGAGAAGAAAACGACAGCTTACCATGAAGCGGGACACACAATTACGGGGCTTGTCGTTGAGCATAGCGATCCTGTGGAAAAGGTAACGATCATTCCCCGTGGATTTTCTTTGGGGGCCACGCACTTTATGCCGACGAAAAATCGTTTGAGCTACTGGAAAAAAGAGGCTCTTGATCAGCTTGTTGTCTTAATGGGGGGAAGGGCTGCGGAAGAGCTTTTTGTGCAAGACCTTTCATCTGGCGCTCAACACGATATTCAGCAAGCAACTCGTATGGCAAGAAGCATGGTTTGCGAGTGGGGGATGAGCGATTCCTTAGGAGCTGTTCTTTATGATGAGAAGTCAGAATCTGGGCAGTACTTAGGAATGAATGGATATCGTGAAAAAAACTACTCTGAAGAGACAGCTCAAAAAATTGATAAAGAAGTGAAAATCTTAATTGATCAGGCTTATCATAGAGCAGTAGAGATTTTGCAAGAAAATAAAGAAAAAGCTCATTTGATGGCAGAGATGTTAATCGAGTTTGAGACTCTCGATGCTGTTGATATTAAAGAGATCATGGCAGGGGAATGGAGCGCGGAAAAAAAACGGGAGAGACTAAAAATGGAGGAGGCGTTGCAGAAGATCACTCCACCACCACTACCTCCTTTACCCGCAAGCCCGGAGGTTTCTCCTACGAAGCCAAACAACGACTTACAGCCAGGGTTAAATAGTTAACGACCACAGAAGGTTAAATAGTTAATAACCACAGAGATAAATACCACAGAGAAAGTATCATCTCTCTGTGGTATTTATCTCTGTGGTTAAATGACTTACGTTGTAGGTATGCTTAATCCATTTCTCTGTGGTTAAATAACTTATGTTTTGCTTAGGGATTTGTTTAATTGCTCTAAGTAGTGAAGGACCGCTTCCTCTTTTTGTCTGACGGCGGCTTCTCGTTCTGTGACAACAAATTCTCTTTTGTTCACTTCTTGTAATAACGATTGTAGATTTTTAATTTCTTCAGTTAGGTGATTTTCCGCTTGTTGTTCTTGAGTTAATGTTTTTAAGACGGATTGATTCTCAATTTCTTCCTTTTGGATAGATTTCTCTAATTGATGAAATTGCACTTGTAGTTTTTGTTTTTCCTTTGCAATAGCAGCAAGCTGTGTTTTCAGAGACTGATTGAGTCCGCGGATTTCTACAACCGTTTTTTGCTCATTTTCTCTTTCGTCCTTAAGTGCGGTAATGGCTGCATTTAATCGTTCATTATTTTGCTGAATAGAAAGTCTTTCCCTTTCAAATTTCTCTCCTTCTTCTTGGAAGCGGTTACGCATCTCCTGTAATTCTTTAGCACTTGTTCCTACTTTGGTTTCGAGCTCTGAAAGCTCCTCGCTATGATTATTGCCCCATTTCCAAAATAAGAAAATAGTTCCCCCTAAAAAAAAGTAGCTTAAAGCAGTAAAGGTGTGTCCTGCAAAAAGAGAGGTTGCAATTCCAATTACAGCAACAATCACAGAGCTAAGCATGGCAATTTTTGGAATATTGGATATATTTTGAGATACTGTTTGTAGTGATGCGATCATTTTTTACCTGTTTTTTCCAATTGGGATTGGATTTTCGCCAATAGTTCTTTAGACTTAATGCTAAAGGAATCTTCCTCTTTTTTACTTTCCGCTAAGCGCGATTCCCCCCTTTTTTGGAGAGCCTCTCTTAATGATTTAATCTCTTGCGTGAGCTGAGCAATTTGTTTGGCTAAAGAGGTATTTTTTTTAGAAAGCTCCGAGAGATTGACTGTAAGTGTTTCATTACTTTCCATAGTATGAGCAATTTGACGTTCTAGATTCTCTTTTTGCGTCTGTATTTCTTTAAGCTCATCTTGCGTTTTACGAAGTTGCTCTCGCAGGGTTTGCAGCTCTATGTTGGATGCTTTTGTTTCTTCTTCGATCTTTTGTGCGCCAGCTGCTATTTCTTCCCCTGCCTTATCCATGAGGGAAGCTCCCTCTTCTAATTGCTGTACAGCACGTGCTTCTCTCGAGGCGGCTTCTTCAATTTGATTTGCGGCTTGATCCATTTGTGCTGCAGCTACATCGACATTTCCATAGATTCGAACGGTAACATGTGAGGTAAAAAAAAGAATAAAAGCGCCTGCATCTAAAATCCAATTCCAATCATGCAAATTTTTTAATGCGTTGGCAATCGCAAGGGATCCGAAAATAGATTCACCCGCCAAAAATGGGAGATCACGGCATTGAAAATTGCAAAGAGATTGGGGATTCGGCAATCCTTGGATCAAGGGGCTCCTTCATTCATGAAAAGAGGGATATATATGAATTTTTTGTCAAAATCTTGCAAGGAATTTTTTTATTTAGCAAGAACCCAGAGAAAAAGGGCGGCGGCTGCAATTTTAGCGCCGATGAGCAGCAAGATGCGTTGGAAATGGCGTTCAACAAAGGCATGGACCTTTTCTCCCCAGATAGCAATCACTCCGCCAATCAAGAAGAAGCGGATGAGTCTTGCCAAGAGAACCAAGGAAGCAAAGGGGAGAAGGCCGAGGTGGAAAACACCTGCTGTTAGACTCAATGCCTTCAAAGGAAAGGGGAGTAAAGCGCCAAAGAAAAGAGCCCAATGTTCATACACTTCAAATTGTGAGGAAACCTTTGCAAAATGGGCTGCAGAGATGAGATGGGGAATGACAAGGGGTTCAAGTAAGTCCCAGAGGAAATGGGCAGCGAGGTAACCGATACAGGCACTAAAGGTAGAGGCAATGGCTGCAATGATGCAGTAAAAGAAAATTTGTGAGCGCCTCTGTAGGGAGAAGAAGAGGAGGATCGGATCTAAAGGGATAAAAAGGAAAAGCTCTAAAAAGAAAAGAAGCCCCATCCAAAGAGGCGCCTTAGAAGAGGTGGCCTTTTGGATTGCCCATTGATAGAGTTTAGAGCTAGTTTTTGCCGATTCCATACAATAAAACTTTTAATCTAATGCTGTCAGACTAAGTTGGGCTTATTGTATGGGATTTCTTAATAAAAATCGATCTAGAGAGGGGTCATGTACAAAAGGCACAGGCACAGGCAGAGGCAGGGGCACGGGAGTTACATAGGGGGCATCAATCTATTATTGAGATCGAACATGACCCAAAGAGAGCCTCCAGCGATGATGAGGAGAATCAGGACAAGAAAAGCAAAAATCATCGTTTGCCAATGAGGTTTTCTTTCATGTCCGAGTTTGAGAAAAAAGCGAAGTTGGATGATTGCTTGAATGAGGGCAAGGGCTACAAGTGCATAGACGAGATTGCGAAGAGAGAGTGCTTTTGTGATCACAAGTCCAAAAGAGGCTAAAGTCAAGCATAGGCAATAGAAAAATCCGAGAAGATAGGACTTTAGAGTTCCATGATACTCTTTTTGTACTTCTTCTAAGGTAGGTTCATGTTCCATTTCAAATCACTCCAAATAAATAGACAAAGGTGAAGATAAAGATCCAGACAAGATCGAGAAAGTGCCAGAACATGCCAAAGATGACAAGCCTTCGAAAGACAAAGGGTGTGATTCCTAGAAAAAGGAGCTGGCCAATGATGACAAGCATCCAAAAAAGGCCGATCGATACGTGGAGGCCATGTGTTCCAACAAGGGTGAAAAATGAGGAGAGAAAAGCGCTTGTCGTCCAGCTTGCTCCTTGGCTTAAGAAGTCTGAAAATTCAGAAAGCTCCATCCCGACAAAAAGAGCGCCACATAAAAATGCGACAATGAGCCATCCAATAACAGCATTCCTTCGATTTTTTAAAGAGGAGAGAAGGGCAAAACCGCAGGTAATGCTACTGAAAAGAAGGGCGCCTGTTTCTGCTAAAGTGAGATCCAAACGGAAAAGATCGCGAGAAGTGGGGCCGCCGAAACTTTCATTGGCTAGGACGGCATGGGAGATAAAAAGAGATGCAAAAATTAAGCAATCTGTCATCAAGTACATCCAGAAGCCTAAAGTATTTTTAGAGAACATGTCCTGATTTGGATCAGGGATGCTTATATCTGGGTTTTGTTCAGCTTGGTAGTGAACGGATAAGGGTTTATTCATAGAGAGGTCCCTTTTTAGCTGCAATTTCAATCTCTTCTACTTGAGAAGCTGTGAGTGTATAATGCTCTTTTTCATCTGGTTGGGAAAGCCGGGTAATTAAAGAGACGACGATGGTTCCAAAAGAGAGGATGCCTAACCAATAGACTTGCCAGGTCATGGCAAATCCAAAGACTAAAGCAGAAGCTCCCATGATGAAGGGGATTCCTGAATTGTGTGGGATGACAATGGCTTCGTATTTTTCTTCAGGCTTTGGCATTTCCCCTCGTTTCATTGCCCAGACTGGGTCAATTTGGGCAACTGTCGGGATGATCGCGAAATTATAGATGGGAGGAGGAGAGGGAATTGCCCATTCAAGGGTTCTTCCATTCCATGGATCTGGAGAAAATTGGCGATGCATTTTCCAATATCTTAACGTTTTATAAAGGCCGTAGACCTGGATGGAAGCGCCGCACATGATGATCAAGGCACCGATGCTGACGAGGATAAAAAGAGGCTGCCAACCCGTTGCTGCATCATAATGGTCAAGTCTTCGAGTGGCTCCCATAAACCCGAGCATGTAAAGGGGCATGAAAGCGAGGAGGAAGCCTAGGAACCAGCACCAAAATGCTTTTCGATTCAGTTTCTCATCAAGGTTGAGTCCTGTGAATTTGGGAAACCAGTAAGTGAAGGCGCAGAAGAATCCAAAAAGGACGCCGCCGATCACCATCCCATGGAAGTGGGCGATGAGAAAGAGGCTATTATGGACTTGGTAATCAACAGGAGGTACAGAGAGAAGAACTCCTGTCATTCCCGCTACAGTGAAGTTTAAAATAAAGGCAAAAAACCAAAGCATTGGGGAGGTGAGATGGACACGCCCCCGAAATTTAGTAAATAGCCAATTGAAGATTTTTACCCCTGTTGGGATCGCGATCACCATTGTCATCACAGCGAAAAATGAGTTGACTACAGGGCTTGCTCCCATTGTAAAGAAGTGGTGCAACCACACAATGAAGGAAAGGAATGCAATGCAAATGAGAGCCCAAACCATGGAGGCGTAGCCGAAGATCCGCTTTTCTGAGAAGGTAGCCACCACTTCAGAAAATACACCGAATGCGGGGAGCATGAGAATGTAAACTTCTGGGTGTCCCCACGCCCAGATGAGGTTCACATACATCATGAAGTTCCCCCCATTACTTATCGTGAAAAAGTGCATGCCTAAGTAACGATCCAAGGTGAGCATGTAAAGAGTTGCTGTAAGAATGGGGAAGGCAAAGATAATGAGGATTGTTGAACAGAGGACGCTCCAAATAAAGATGGGCATTTTCATGAACGTCATGCCGGGGCAGCGCAATTTTAAGATGGTTGCTAAGAAATTGATCCCCGCAAGGGTACTTCCTACCCCCGCAATTTGGACGGTCCAGATCCAATAATCGGTCCCTGTTCCTGGACTATATTCAATTCCTGAAAGAGGCGGGTAGGCAAGCCATCCAGAAATTGCAAATCCCCCATAAGCTAAAGAGATCAGCATGAGCATAGCTCCTGCTGCAAAAAGCCAAAAACCGACAGCATTTAAAAAGGGATAAGCCACATCGCGCGCGCCGATTTGCAAAGGGACAACGAGGTTCATAAGGCCAAAAATCGTTCCCATCCCGACAAAGAAGATCATGGATGTTCCATGAGCAGAAAAGACCTCCTGGAAGTGCTCTGCAGAGATAAAGCCTGGGGCATCTCCCACTGCAAGTGCCTGCTGAAGTCTCAACATCAATGCGTCGACGAAGCCTTTGCAAAAAGAGAGAACAACTGTGAGGATGTACATGATCCCGATCCTTTTGGGATCAACTGTTGTCAGCCACTCGTGCCAAAGCCATTTCCATTTCTTTAAATAAAAAAGGAGTGCTACGACAGCAACACCGCCAAGAGCCATAGAAACGACAGCGATATTTTGCGTCCATTCATGCTTGAGAGCGTCGAGAGTTAATTTGCCTGTCCAATTCACATTGCTTCCTTTGGATGTGGATGCATATATTTCATGACTACATAGTCAAAGAGTTTTTCATCTTTAAGGAGAAAATACTCAGGTATGTGATAGCCAACTTTGGGAGTTGCTAGATATTCGTATTCGTCAATTCCCAATCGCTTTGTACTTGTTTTTGCAGAAGTTACCCATTCTTGATAGGCCTCTTCAGAGGAGGCTCTTGTAATGAAGTACATATCGGCAAACCCCTCTCCACTAATATTAGCGGAGGAGCCTCGAAAATCCCCTTCTTGGTCAGCAATCAAATAGAGGTCGGATTTCATTTTTGGCATGGCATAGATTTGACCTCCAAGATCGGGGATCCAAAAAGAGTTCATGGGAGCATCTGCAGTGATTTCAAAATGGATGGGCGTATTAGCGGGGATTTGTAAGAAATTGATGCTTGCGATTTTTTCTTCTGGGTAAATGAAGAGCCATTTCCATTGCAGCGCCACAACTTGGATTTTTTTTGCAGGAGTATCACTTACAATGGGTTTAAAAGGGTCGAGTTTGTATGTCCAAATGACAGTCAGCGTGCAAATAAATGCAGTTAAAACAAGAGGGGTTCCCCACCAGAAATATTCTGCTACGCGATGGTCTACAAGATCAGGATCATAAAGACCTCTTGAGTTATCTGCGCGATAGAACCAGGCGAAGAGAAAAGTGAAAATATAGACGGGAATGACAAGCAGGAGCATCACACCTTGGACAATCAAAAGAAGATGGAGCTCTTTTAGCGCAATCCACCCTTTGGGAAATAGGATTGCAATGTAGGACTTAAAGTGAGCTACCTCAAGAAACTGCATGAGGAGAAAAGCGAGAAGGATGAGTCCAGAAATAAGCAGTAAGAAGAAAACGGGCTTCGCGACTTTCTTCACGTATATATTCCCTTGTTAGAGCGGATTGTTAACTAGTTTTTTTAACTCTGTCAACTATTTATTTGTGCTTCCTCTACTTGTCCCCACTACTCTCTTCGGGTATACTCATGGACATGAACGTCTTTTTTAAAGGGCTTCTCCTTGGATTGATCATCGCAGTTCCAGTGGGGCCAATTGGGGTTCTTTGCATTCGGAAGGCGCTACGATATGGAAGGCTATCTGGCTTTTTTTCAGGTCTTGGCGCTGCAACGGCTGATCTTATCTATGCTCTTACAGCAGCTTTTGGACTTGGTTTAGTATCTGATATTTTTTTAAAAGGGCACATCTGGTTTCAGATCGCAGGAGGGGGATTTCTTTGTTACTTGGGGTGTAAAACTTTTTTTGCAACAGGTTTTGAAGATCATAAAACAGCCCCTGCCTCAACATCCCTTGTTTCCGATTTTTTCTCTACCTTCCTTCTCACCTTGACAAATCCCCTCACAATTCTCGCCTTTTTTGCTATGTTTGCAAGCTTTGGCCTTTCAGGAATTGCAGAAGAGAAAAAACCGAATT
>DATECD010000010.1:0-4399 GCA_035287065.1 Chlamydiales bacterium
ACTTTTTGGAAGATACGGCGATTGAGTCTCCCGCAGAAGCGACGGGCTATGCGATCTTGAATGACAAAATGGGAGAGGTTCTCTCCACTTTGACTGATAGGGAAAGGACTGTTTTGATTGAGCGATTTGGCCTTCTCGACGGGAAGCCGAAGACATTAGAGTAAGTGGGGCTTCGTTTCAAGGTAACTCGGGAGCGAGTCAGACAAATTGAGGCAAAAGCGCTGCGCAAAATGAGGCATCCGACAAGAGCAAAACAGCTTCAGGCGTTCTTAGATCTTTTAGAGGGTGAATAAGGGGTTGGAGCGTACCGGGGTCGAACCGGTGACCTCAACAATGCCATTGTTGCGCTCTACCAACTGAGCTAACGCCCCTCTTCGAACTGGCCTTTATACCGAAATGAATTCAAAAGTTGGTCGCCAATCGCGTGAAAGCGCCGAAAATCGATCCGCGCGTGGGAGGCAGTAGTGCTTGAATACAGTTCCCCCGCACGCAGATCGATTTTCTGCGGCTTTGACGCTGATTGGACAATCAACTTTAAAACTCATTTCGGTATAGTTTAAGGGATGACTCACATGTTTTTCAATACCATTTTAGAAGCGCCAGCTGATCCGATCTTTGGTTTGCGGACTATTTTTGAAGCAGATACGCGTAAAGAAAAAATCAATTTAGCAGTGGGTGTCTATCAAGATGAACATCTTAAGACACCTCTCATGAATGTGGTCCGGAAGGCAAAGGAAAAAATTGCGTCTCAAGATCTTGTAGCAGACTATCTCCCTATCGATGGACTTTCCGATTTCTGCGAGGCTTTGGGTGAGCTTGCATTTGGGAAAACCGCATGGGAAGCCAATTGCAATAGAATTGCTGTTGCTCAAGGATTGGGAGGGACAGGTGTACTGCAAGTTGCAGGACAATTTCTCACTCAGGAGATCGGAAGAAAGATTGCAATTCCCCACCCAACTTGGCCAAATCACCGGAACATATTTTTGCGGGCCGGGATGGAGATCGACTCTTATCCTTACTACAATAAAGAGGGTCGTTCTGTTGATTTTGATGCGATTTGCCTTTTTATTAAACAGATGGAAAAGCGATCGATCCTTCTTTTGCACCCAGTTTGCCACAATCCCACAGGGACCGATCTTTCAAGAGAACAGTGGGAAGAACTCTTATCTTTGATAGAGGAAAAGGAGATCATTCCCTTTTTCGATTTTGCCTATCACGGGTTTGGCGAGGGGTTGGATAGAGATCGTTCTACTCTTGAATTGTTTTTGAATCGGGGATGCGAAATGATTGTCGCCTACTCCTGTTCTAAAAATTTCAGTCTTTATAATCAAAGAGTTGGAGCGCTTTTTATCGTAACAGAGAATCCCGTTGTAAAGTTAAGGGTTCAGTCTCAAGTTCAGAGAGTGATCCGCTCTCTTTACAGCAATCCCCCTGCACATGGAGCAAGAATTGTAAGAGAAGTTCTTGCTAATCCTCATCTCTATCAAGATTGGGTTGTAGAGTTGGAGGGAATGAGAAAGCGGATGGAGAGTATGCGCAAAATGCTTGCTCAGTTACTTTTGACAAAGAAAGCTCAAATCGACTACCAATACCTTTTGAAACAGAAAGGGATGTTTGCCTTTTTTGATTTAGAAAAATCGCAGGTGCGCCGTCTTATCGAAGAATTTGCGATTTATCTTCCTGATAATGGACGTGTTGCAGTTGTTGGGCTCAATGAAACGAATATAGGCTCTGTAGCAGATGCGATCTCCGCACTCTAAAGTTTTTTTTCTTTTTCTTTGGCTAGCTCTTTTCTTATGGACGCACATCTCTTTGCCAAGATCTGATTCCATTCGCTCTTTTAGCGTCGCGACATTAGCGCCTCTTTGGAGGGGGACGAAATCGTTTCGAACATATCTTGCCGATCGTCCTTTTTTTGGATCAGATCGGAAGTTTGATCAAGATGCGTTGATTGCAGAGTTGAAATTGCAAAATCAGATCCTTCAATCGCAAGTGGATCTTGCCAAAGAGTGGGTACTCCAAGAAAAAGGTGTAAAGAGGAGAAATCTCCTTGAAGAGCGGTTGCAAAAGCAGGGGGGTTTTCTTGCTGCAAGAGTGATTTACCGCACGCCAAGTTTTTGGGGCAATAGCTTCTGGATCGATGCAGGAGAGGAAGATAACGAGATCTATGGTTACAAGGCGATCTGTCGAAATAGCCCCGTTGTCGATGGGAATGCTTTAGTGGGGGTCATCGATTATGTAGGGACAAAGCAGTCTCGCGTGCGGCTTATTACAGATTCGGGATTAAATCCTGCTGTGAGAGTGGATCGGGGACGTTTAAGTCAAAAAGAGATCCATTTTGCAATGGATGCCCTCGCTGATCGGTTAGAAGGGCGCTTGGATTGTCTAGAAATCCTCACGAAGCTTAAAGAGAAAGTGGGAATGGATGTAGATGAACTCTATCTTGCTAAGGGGGAGCTTCGAGGAAGTATCGCTCAATTTTGGCGCATACGCCCTATTTTGAAAGGCGTTGGATTTAACTATAATTATGCAGATGCAGAGGGGGTAGCGCGCGACCTTCGAAGTTCTATTCCCATCATTCAAGTTGGAGATCATCTCATCACTTCTGGACTTGATGGTGTTTTTCCTTTTGGTCTTTCCGTTGCGATCGTCAAAAAAGTAGCGCCGTTGACGGAAGGGAAGTTCTCTTATGAGATTGAAGCTGTGCCGACTGCGTCATCACTTTGCGATTTGAAGCAAGTCTTTGTCCTTCCCGTTAGTGGTGAATAGAGATTGCCACGCAATAAAAGTTTAGTCCAGGGGCTTTTCATAAGGCCCTGAGTTTTGTCCCCTTTTACACGCAATGATCAAAAGTCTCTTTGTAGATTTTTTTTCTTAAGTGGTTTGGAGATGACTTTTTAGAAAAAATAGAGGGCAAGGTCTTGTGGTCGATGAGATGCGCTGCTTGATAGAGAGGGTGCTCTTTTTGACTTTTGAAAAGGTAAAGAGGGCGGTCAAAATAGAGGTAATCATAACCAATAGAGGACATATCTCCGATATAAGCGTCGCATCGATCTAAAAGAGGATAAATGGGTGGAAAATGGGAAAGAAAAAAGACATTTTTCTTTCTTC
This sequence comes from Chlamydiales bacterium, assembly GCA_035287065.1. Lineage (GTDB taxonomy): Bacteria > Chlamydiota > Chlamydiia > Chlamydiales > SM23-39 > JAGWKO01. The sequence goes on from DATECD010000010.1 coordinate 3,112, forward strand.
CCCACTTCATTTGCCAGTATCTGAGTTGTGCACTTCTTTGATGTTCTGTGTTTGGATGGGGCTTGATGATCAGGGTAAAGCCAGGAGGTAGTTTATAAAGAAGGGGCTCAAGAAACTCATCACAAGAGCCATTCCCCTCTCGATCTTTCCACGTGGGTGCATAGAGGTAGGTGTTTTTTTCTTGAAGGGGCGGAAGCTCTTCTTGGATGATTCGATCATAAAAATTTTTCTGTTTTTTCCAATAGCGAAGGCGAAAATTGCCGATGCGCACTGTATTGATATGGGGATTTTTTACTCGGATCGCCTCTTCCATTCGGTGTCCGTAGACAAGGGCTGTCTCTTTTTCCAAGACTTCAAATGAGGGTTGACACCACCCTTTATCTGAGTGGCCATGTGGTAACCAAAGCAACTTTTTAGATGCTGTGGAGGGAAAAAGACTCCTTAACCACTTGGCTGGATAGCAAGAGACGATAGTTTCTGGGAGTTGAAGATCCCAGATTGATTGTTGGATTACTTGAAGATCTGGGTAATAACGGTTGCACATTTCTGCAATGGTTCCTTCGCACACGATAAGAGGCCAACCTTGTTCGGCACAAAAAGGGGCAAGGTGATCGATATAGTGTTTGGAGTCATCAAAAATCAATCCACCACTTTTTCCACCCATTTTTGCTATAATTACCAGCAAGAGATTTTGATGGAAGAGTTACACGCTTGGTTTTTGGAAAATCGCCGTTCTTTCCCTTGGCGAGAAACAAGATCTCCTTATCAAGTCTTAGTTTCTGAGGTGATGTTACAGCAGACAAGAGCTTCTGTTGTCATTCCCTATTTTCAGCGCTGGATCGAAGAATTTCCAACAGTAGAAACCTTAGCTGCAGCCCCGATTGAGAAAGTCATTAAGCTCTGGGAAGGTTTGGGATATTACAGTCGCGCGCGCAATCTTCACCTTGCAGCTCAGGAAATAGTAAGCAGGTTTCAAGGGGAAGTGCCCAACTTTTATGAAGCGCTTTCCACTCTACCTGGTCTTGGACCTTACACAATTGGAGCTATTTTAAGTTTTGGATTTCATAAAAGAGCTGTGGCGGTCGATGGAAATGTCGCACGTGTGGGGAGCCGTTATTTTGCAATTGAAGAGGAGATCAATCGCTTAAAAGTGCGCCGTTTGATTGAAGAAAAAATAAATGGGTTGCTCGATTTAGAAAAACCTTGGGTGACAATGGAAGGCCTTATTGAACTAGGAGCTACCGTTTGTAAGCCAAAACCTTTATGTGCTGAATGTCCCATCCGTTCC
>DATECD010000011.1:0-8633 GCA_035287065.1 Chlamydiales bacterium
CTACGGCTTTGCAAAATCGTGTGCTCATCGGGGGAGCGTGTAAAACACTGCCCCCCTTCGGCGCCAAAGGCGCCCTCTTGCGCTACGATTTATGCTTTGCCGTAGCGGCGAATGGCTGCTCATAGCACTCGCGCTTCGCGCTCCTGTCCACTCGCAGTGCCAGGTTTTTGCCTTATCACCTATTCGCAACTTCTTAGATCTCAAATTACAGACCTATTTCTTAGACAGTAATCTCTAAAGAAAAAAAACTGGCCCTGCGTCACGACTAAGAAGCGAAGCGTAGTGCATGGCGCAGCCATTGCTTCTAATCGGGTGCGCGTTGTAGTTTTAGGAGGTGAATCTATTTGTTCTTTTTGCTGCACTTGCTTCTTCACTTGGGGCGCTTTTAGTTGGCTTTCATTTAGGGATCATTGCGACCCCCATTTTTTTTCTGCAGGACGAATTTTCTTTAACTTTTTTTCAGCAAGGACTTGTCGTCAGTTTCCTCTTGATTGCCGCTGCGTTTGGCTCTTTAAGCGGTGGGGGACTTGCTGATCTATTTGGGAGAAAAGCGACCCTTTTCTTAACAGTTGTTCTCTTTATTTTTGGCGCGCTTTTCTTGACTTACGCGAAGGGAGTTTTTTCCCTTTTGGTCGGGCGCTTCATCGCAGGCCTTGGCGTCGGAATTGCCTCCGTTGTTGTCCCTCTTTATATTGCAGAGATTGCCCCTCCTGAAAAGCGGGGTATTTTAGGGTCGTTGAATCAGCTCTTCATTGGGATTGGGATCCTCATCGCCTATCTTGTCTCTTTTTCTTATTTAGAAGAGGGGGGGTGGCGCACGATGTTCTTGTTCGGCTTTTTTCTTGCCCTTGTTCAAGGAGTATTTCTTATTTTTATCCCGAGAACTCCCCCTTGGCTAATTGAGCATGGAGAAAAAAAGGCGGCAAAAGAGGTGTTAGCGAAGCTAAAAATGAAAGAGAGTCAGCTGATTGCAAAAGAAAAAGCCCCTCTTACTTGGAGTCAGCTTTTTCAAGAAGGACATCGAAAAGCTCTTTTCATTGGAATGGGGATCAGCCTTTTTCAGCAGATTACAGGGATCAATACAGTCATCTACTTTGCTCCTCGCATCTTTCAATATGGGGGAGGATCTGATCTTCATCAGGCGCTTATCCTCTCTTTAATTTTTGCAACGATCAACGTACTTGCAACATTGATCTCCTTATGGTTTGTCGATTGGCTGGGAAGAAGGCCCCTTTTTTTGATTGGTTTTGGAGGGATGGCTGTTTCTTTAGCGCTTCTTGGATTTTCTTTTCAACTCGGACCTTTTTTCTCTTTGATTGCTGTCATCAGTTACATTTCTTTTTTTGCTGTGAGTGTGGGGCCTTGTACGTGGCTCCTCATCTCTGAAATTTTTCCAGAGTCAGCGCGCGGTAGAGGAATGGGGATCTCCATTTTTATGAACTGGCTTGCCAACTATCTGATCGCTTTTTCCTTTCTTCCTCTTGTTGAACTTGTGAGCATCTCTATTGTTTTTTGGCTTTATGGAGTCATCTCCATTGTCGCTTTCTTTTTTGTTTGGAAGAAAGTGCCTGAGACAAAGGGAAAGACGCTGCAGGAGATTCAAACGTTTTGGCAAAAATAATTGCTTTTAGTCATACTTAAAAATTATGAACTACACACAAATTGCTTCCCTTCTCGGCTCCCAGGGAGAGTCCCTTTTGAAACACGTCTGTAAAACAATTCCAAAAGAAGCGCTTCAGATTCCAGGACCTGATTGGGTGGATCGAATTTTTTCTCCAAGCGATCGCAATATCCGCGTATTGCGCAGTCTTCAAGCTCTTTTTTCTTCAGGAAGGCTTGCTGGTACTGGCTATCTCTCTATTCTTCCCGTCGATCAAGGTGTTGAACATAGTGCAGGAGCCTCTTTTGCACCCAACCCGATCTATTTTGATTCGGAAAAAATTGTTGAGCTTGCAATGGAAGGGGGATGCAATGCGGTTGCTTCTACATTAGGAGTTTTGGGAAGTGTAGCAAGAAAATATGCTCACAAGATCCCCTTTCTTCTGAAACTCAACCACAATGAACTTCTCTCTTACCCCAATAGCTACGATCAGACCCTTTTTGCAAATGTTAAGCAAGCCTATGAGATGGGAGCTGTTGCTGTTGGCGCAACGATCTATTTTGGGTCAGCTGAATCGAGACGGCAAATTCAAGAGATTAGCCATGCGTTTTCTTTAGCGCATGAGATGGGGATGGCAACTGTCCTTTGGTGCTATTTGCGCAATAACGCGTTTAAGACACAAGACCAAGATTATCATGAAGCGGCAGATCTTACAGGACAGGCCAATCATCTCGGAGCAACGCTTGGTGCCGATATCGTGAAACAGAAACTCCCCGTTTGCAATGGGGGATTTAAGGCGTTGAAATTTGGGAAGACTGCGGACGCTGTCTATTCCACTCTATCAAGCCCACATCCCATTGATCTTACGCGTTATCAGGTAGCAAATGGATATATGGGTCGCATCGGACTCATCAATTCAGGGGGCCCTTCTGGCAAAGAGGACCTGCAGGATGCAGCGACTACAGCTGTCATTAATAAGCGAGCTGGGGGGGTAGGTCTTATTTCAGGAAGGAAGGCCTTTCAGAAGCCGATGGTGGATGGGGTCAAACTTCTCAACACCGTTCAAGACATCTATTTATGTAAGGAGATCGATCTTGCTTAAGAAGATAACTGGGAAAAAAGGGCTAGGAATCGTCATTCTCATTGTAGGGATTGTTCTCATTGGGGCCTCTTTTGTGATTCAACAAAAAATTGAGGCGGGGAAAGAAGAGATCGCCTCAGGAAAAGAGAAAGTTGCGCAAGGAAAGCGCCTTTTTTCTTTGGTCCCCTCCGTCGGGAATACTGTTGGCGATCAAGTAACAGCTCCAGGTCAATCCCGCATCATCCAAGGCGAGTCAGACATCGCTTATTATCAAGATCTTGCAAATAAACTTCTCGCTAGCGGCATCATTTTGGCCATCGCCGGTGGCATTTTTCTTGTTCTATCTAAAACTAAAAAATCTAATTAGTTACAAATCAAAGTAAATTTTTTAATTACATAACAACAGACAAAGTTGTTTAGCTATCAATAAATTAATTTTAATGTGCTTGTTATGCATTATTTGATATAATTAATGTAATTAATTAAAAAAAGATTATTTATGAGTATAGTTACACAGCTGGAGCAAAGCAATCCTAAATTTTGTGAGCATATTCGGCGGTGCGTATCGCCATTAGGAGAAGAAGCTAGGGCTCAGTATAAAAGGACTGCTATAGAGTTCTTACAAGAGTCAGATAATGGTCAGGTGGGTTTAAAGCCTTTATCTGGTCGTGTTACAGCTATGCATAGGGCTGTAGAGAACGAGGTTAGGGACTTAAGGGTTGTCAATCCGGTAACTGGGAAAACAGGGAGTCCTGAGTGCACATGTCGAATTTGTGCTTTAAGTAAAGTAGAAGCAAGCATCATACATGATGGGTTTGAACGGGAAGGAACAAAAGCAGTTCGTGAATGTATTCAAACATATGGAGAAAATGAAAAGGGCGACTCAGATATTGCAATTGGAATGGAGAATGCGACTCGTCAAATTTGTGAAGAATTAAAAAAGCTCCCAGATTTTTCTAAGTTATTTAAAGAGAAACTCTTTAGTGAGTATCAACGAAGCTGGAGAGAAGATCCAAAACAAGCAAGGAGTGATCTTAAAGGCACGCTAGACATTAGTGCGCAGTTTGGTCTTTTAACCAAAGAAGAGGCAAAGTGTTGGGCCCAAGAAATTCTTAAAAATAGAAACTTTACTACGGGAAGCGCAATACATTTTCGTGAGGATTTAAGAACAAAAGCTCCTAGTCTTCACAAATATTTGGTGGATGGCCTTGTAAGCGATAGCGAATGGTATGAGGAGATCCGTTTCCGCATTGCAGATGATGTGGCAAGCGGAAAAGCTTCTCTTAAATCCAAAGAGAGGATGGCTCTAGCTTTACAAGAAGCTGTTCGTGATGAATATGCAGTGACTCATGATGATGTGACTAAAGAGATAGGTAAATCACATTCGCGGTCTCTTATCCGTACATTTAGCCACATTGAGGCTCTTCTTTTGCAAGAGAGGCTTAAACTTAAGACCCCTAATGAAGTTTTAGATCGTATAGAAGGATATTTTCCAAAAGATCCTATTGCAGTTGGAATGGAAGAAACCATTTCTCAAATTTGCAAAGAGACGAGAGCGTTACCTAATTTCTTAACAGATTTCAAAACAAAACTTAAAAAAGAATTCGAAACGAATTTTCAGCAAAACCCATCAACTGCTCAAAAAACGTTGATTGAAACATTAACGCGTGGAGTTCATTTAGGCCTTTTAGAAAGAAGTGAAGCTGAAGGTTGGTACAAAGAGATTTTTGCCTTAGATGGAAATAAAATAACCCGTTTTTATGGAGACCTCCTATCAGCATATCCTAGCGCTTCTTCGGTTTGCACTGTTTTAGAAAGTGCTCAGCATACGCATTACTTTCCGGAGTTTGTGACTTTTAAATCAAAAGGTCCAAAACCTTTGACTGCTCTAGAGACGATGCAAAATTATGCAGCTGGATATGGTTTATGTAAAAAGCCTCAAGTTGAGGATGACTATGAGATGAAACTAAAGCCGTTTAAAGAAAGAATGAGGGCTTTAGGAAAAGCGATTAAAAGGGAACAAGAGCTTCAGGAAAAAATCGATGCGATACAGTGCCAATGGCGAGATGATCTTTGCGATCTTTTTTTAAGAATTGACCAGAAAATGGGAACAACTTCTTTCCAAGCTTTGCGAGAAAAAGTTTCTATTGCTCATGACGAGGAGTTAACAGATTTAATTTCAAAAATCTATGGTTGGGCTGATAAGAATTTCCATGAGGGATACAGTTGGGTCCCTACTGAATTGAAGCGCCTTCAAGAAAAAGCAGAAAATGCAAGAAAAAAAGAGCCTGTCTTTGATACAGCAACAGTTGCTGACCTAATGAAATTTGAACAAGCAATTCTTGAAGATGAGGCGTTAGCTATCATTAATGGGGAGATGAGGCTAGAAGATTTCTTTACGCACCTTAATTTGTATAATGCTGTAGCTGGAGATAATGGTATAACATATGATGGGTTTCTTGCCATTTGCAACAAAATAAAACATAATATTAATTTAGAGTCTATTAAAGAAAGACTTAAAATAGAGTACCAATTTGGAGAAGGTCGAAAGCCTTCTGATTTTGATGATTCACTGCGTGATTCTTTGAACCTGCTTGTAATTTTTGATCTTTTAACTGATAGCGCTGCCGAAACATGGAGAAAAGAGATCGTCGGATCGTTTTTTGAAAATACTGGAGAGCTCGCAAAACCTCAATTAGTAGAGTTGCAAAAGAAAGGCTTTTTACGAAAGATTGGTTGTGTTGTTGAACAACGTTCTCCAGAACAAAACGGATTTTTTGGAATTGGATCTAACGCAACACGTAAGAGCAGTAAAAAACAGCTGACCTTTAGCATTTTAGACAGAACAAGAATTAAGATTTTGCGAGAGGTAATCGAAAAAGAATCTGATGAGAAAAAGATCAAACTTTTTGTATGGGGATTAAAATTAGAGAAACTCCTTGAAAAAATTGATAATCAGAAAGGCTCACCTGATCACGCTTTAATCCGAGAAAATCTTACTGGTGCAATAATTGAATTAAAACGTAATACTACTATATGTCCTAATAAGCTATACTATAAAATATTGCACATACACAGTATTATTAATGAGATCTCGAATAATAGTGAGTATAAATGGGTTTGCAAAGAATTAGATGAAATTAAAGAAGAGTATAAAAAAGAAATCCAATCTGAAAAGCCAACGGTGACAGTAGAGGATCTTCTAAAATTAGAATTTAATATTTACTGGGATGTGAATAAAATTATAGAAATGGAAAGAATTTCTAGTGATTATTCCATTCGTTACCAAAATACAGTAAAAGAAAAGCTAAAAGGACTTTATATTTGGGATCGCACAGAAGAAAGATGGAGCGATGCAAGTGCAAAAGTTTTGGAGAGCGTTACAGTTAACCGCACGTTTGACGAAAGGATTCTCAATAGCAATCCAAGTGATTACGTGCGATACCAGCAACCCCGTTACGGGAGCAATATCCATGATATCTTGGCGAAGAAGGTAAAACCACACGGTGTCGCCGGTGGAAACCATTCGCTTTCCTCTAGAAGGTTAGTAGTAGCTGCCCAATAAAGCCTCACCACCTACAGAGTGAGTGTGTATCGAAACTTTTTTGGTTTTCCTTTGTGATTTGAAGAATGGAATAGAACCACTCAGGATCGCAATTGAGAGCATCACATCGGAAGGCTTTTATTCCTTGCGCTCTAATCAAAGGTAAGTAGAGCTTTTCAATTTCAAAGAGCGTCTCGATGTGGTCTGATGTGAAGCTAATGGGGACGACGATGCAGGCAGTTTTCCCTTGTGCAAGTGTTGAGATACGGCGGCAGAGCGTATCTGTTGCAGGTTCTAACCATTCCCCTCTCCCAAATTTGGATTGATAAGAGAGAAAGGCGGCTGCTTTGGGAAAGTGCTTTCTACAGGCGTTAAATGAGGCAAGGCACTCTTTTTCGTAAGTGTCTCCTTCTTCAATAAAAGCTTTAGGGACCCCGTGAAAAGAAAAAAGGAGGAGAGTTGTTTCTTCAGAAAGCCCCTGTTTTTCCATAAGAGCCCCTATTTTTTTTTGATAGCAGGAGATGAAAGCGGGGTGATCGGGGTATGAGCGGATCCATTCCAATTTAGCAAGCGCTTTCGGGGAGAGGCGATCACAGAAAAAGCTTGCGATACTTCCCGTTGTGCCGCTACAAAACTGAGGGAAAAAGGGGAAGACTTGGATTTTCTTAGCTTTACAGACCTCTATTTTTTTAAGACTTTCTTCATGAGTAGCAGGGAGGTAGCGATGGAAAGTGAGCACTTCTTGTTGTAAATGCATAGAGAGCTTTTTCTTAAGCTCTTCCGTATCGAAATAGATGGGGGAAAAGCCACCAATTTCTTCATAGTCTTTAGTGAGATGGCTCGCTCTTTTTTTTGCGATGCGAGTAAAAAAAAAGCAGTGGAGGAAAGAGGGGAGGTTTGTGCGGAGGAGTTCCTCATCTGTCAGAAGTTCAATGAGGAAAGGGGTTACTTCCTCAAGATTTCTGGGGCCGCCAAAATTGACGAGGAGCAAGGCTTTATCTAGCATTTCCAACTGCTTGCGATAAAGATTGCTAAGAAATAGATGAGAATAAAGATGCCTCCGCTAATATAGCTGACTGCAGAAGATAGATATTTGAGTTCTGAATGTTTTTGCCACTTTGTATAAAAAACAATTCCTCTAGGAATTAGAAAAATAGTTGCAAACCAAAGTCCGCCTACAGTAAGAATAATTTTTAAAATAAAAAGCGTGTTTTCATTACTCAAAATATTCTCAAGGTCCATAAATGCACCAAAATGAGTGCAATGTAAAAATAATTTTTTAAAAAGTCAAGATTCACAAGGGTGGAAAAACTCCTTAATTCGTAGTCTCTGGTAATTCGGATGTCAAAAAAAGGCCAGAAACCATGTAAAAAGCGTGTATCTGGCCAAAAAAACGCTTTTATTTAAGGCCAGATACAGGTAATATAGGTGATATATGGCCATGGAGGGTCAGTGACTAAAGGGAAAGGCGTGAGCGGATCTTCTCGATTTATTGGCCGAGATGAGGAGTTGAGGTACATTATAGCAGCTACTAAAACGGGTGAAGCGAGCATATTAATTGTCTACGGTCGAAGACGGATTGGAAAAACAGAGTTGATAGAGCATGCATTGCGTGAACGAAATCTACTCAAATTGGAAGGGGTAGAAGATGGCGATACCGAGGCACAGAGAATCCGAGTCCTTTACCAACTTTCAAAAGCTCTAAACGATAAGCACATCGCTAACATGCGATTCAATACTTGGCTTGAACTTTTTGATTTTATTGCCAGTAAAATATCGACAGGAAAATGGACTTTATATCTTGAAGAAGTGCAGTGGTTAGCTGAATACAAAAATGAACTTATTTCCGATCTAAAATATGTATGGGACAATTCATTGCGGCATAACCCAAATCTATTGCTTGTTTTGTGCGGGTCTTCTCCTTCATTTATGCAAAATCAAGTGGTTCACTCAAAAGCTCTTTATAATCGTTCTATCTATGAGCTAAATCTGCAGGAGTTTTCTTTGAACGAAGTTAGAGAGTTTTTAGGGAATCGATCTCACCGAGAAATTATGGACGCTTACCTTACCGTTGGCGGAATACCAGAATACCTAAAACGGATCAAAAAACATTCATCCATTCAGATTGGTATTTGCGAAGAAAGTTTCAAGAAGAATAGCTACTTTAGCAACGAAAAAAACCGGATTTTTATTAGCAGTTTTGCTACTAATATTCATTATCAAGACATTGTCGATTATTTAAGTCAGGTTAAATTCGCAAGTAAAAAAGACATTGAAAAATTTCTCCATACAAAAGGTGGGGGGAACTTAACAACTGTTCTCAAAGATTTAGAAATGTGTGGATTTATTGAGCGATATTTACCTTATCAAATGAATAAAACTAGCAATTTGGTTCGTTATTGTATTTC
>DATECD010000012.1:0-4515 GCA_035287065.1 Chlamydiales bacterium
ACAAACTGTGCTTGGTAATCAAGAGAGAACTTAGATGGCAAAAAGTAAAAAAACTGTTTCTAAAAGGCAAGATGTTGCTCCCGCCGACTATGCCAAGTTTGTGACCGAGCTTAAGAAAAAGATACGATCTGCTCAATTCAAAGCCGTGTTGGCGGTGAATCGGGAGCTTATTCGTTTGTACTGGGATATAGGTAAAGAAATTGTCGAAAGAAAAGAAAAAGACGGTTGGGGTTCAGGTGTCATAGATAGGACCGCAAGAGACATTCAGAACGAGTTTCCTGGGATCGAAGGCTTTTCTAGGACAAACATAGGCAGGATGAGGGCGTTTTACCTTGCATATTCAATTTACCCACAAGCTGTGGGTAAATTAGAAGAGCTGCCTGTTTTCAATATCCCATGGGGACACAACATAGCTATATTTGAAGGGGTTAAGTCTTTGGAGGAGCGTCTTTGGTATGTCAATATGGTCATCCAAGAAGGTTGGTCTCGCAACGCGTTGATGGATTCTATTAAAATAAAAACTTATCAGCGACACGGCAAAGCGATCACCAATTTTCATGATAGATTGCCTAGCCCCCATTCTAAATTAGCTCATGACACTCTAAAGGACCCCTATAACTTTGATTTTCTGGAGCTGGCTAGAGAGCATGTTGAAAAGGATTTAGAAGATGGGTTGCTCACGCATGTAGAGAAGTTTCTATGCGCGCTAGGGCAAGGATTTTCCTTTGTCGGAAGGCAGGTGAACTTGGTGGTAGGCAAAAAAGACTTCTATATCGATCTTTTGTTCTATCATTTGAATCTTAGGTGTTTTGTTGTGATTGAATTGAAGGCGGTGGATTTTAAACCCGAGTTTGCAGGCAAAATGAACTTTTACCTATCGGCTGTCGACGATCTCATGAGGAAACCTGCAGACAATCCAACAATCGGTATTGTGATTTGCAAGAAGAAGAATAATTTCATTGCAGAGTATGCGCTTCGAGATATTCATAAGCCGATGGGTGTGGCTGAGTATGAAACAAAAATCGTTTCTTCGTTGCCCAAGAAGCTTAAAGGACAGCTGCCAACCATTGATGAAATTGAGGCTGAGTTAAGTGCAATCCCAGCTCAAAAAATAAAAAGAGTGAAAGGGAAGAAGAGTAAGGGTTTTTGATGAATTTACAATTGGGCAACAGCTTGTTGCCTTCCCACGTAGAGAGTGACTGCGCCAAGAGATAGTGGAATAGCGTGGACTGAGGAGAAGCCTGCTTTTTGCATCATCGCGCAAAAAGCATCCCCGTAGGGGAAAGTCTCAATTGTCTCGTGCAGATAGCGATAGGCTTTTGGGTTTTTGGAGAGGAAACCTCCGATGTGGGGAAGAAGGTATCGCAGGTAAAAAAGGTGGAAAGAGCGAATCGGTTTTTTTGGAAGGGAGAACTCAAGGATCAACGCTTTTCCTCCTGGTTTTAAAAGGCGTTTCATCTCAAGTAGGCTATGAAAGGGATCGCTTAGATTGCGAATGCCAAAAGAAAAAGTAATTGCATCAAAAGAGCAATCTGGAAATGGGGGATTTTGCGCATCGCCGACAATCACCCGAATTTTTTCGCGATAGGGTTTTGTCTGAAGCTTTTTTTTCCCAATTTCCAGCATGTTTTTAGAAAGATCTAATGCAATAGCTGACTCAATGTTTGCACAAGATTCCATGCAGGCGATGAGCTGATCGAGTGTACCTGAGGCAAGATCGAGAAGGTGGAGAGAGGAAGTATTGGGGAGGTGACTTGCGACAAGGCGTCTCCACGTGCGGTCTTGTCCAAAAGAGAGAACTTGGTTGATCCGGTCGTAATTGAGGTAGATTTCATCAAAGATCTTCCAGCTTTTTTCCTTCACGTACATTGTGCAAGCTCCTGCTCTTGCCCACTATACCACGTGCGAGTTATTGTTCTGTAGTGTGATTGGTACAGGTTATGCCAGAAGGTAGCTATGCATAGAGTGAAAAAAGTAGAGTGCTTAGATTGGTATCGTTTAAAATTATATTTTTCCAATAGAGAAGTTAGAACTATCGACTTATCTGATGAATTGAAAAATGCAAAGAATTTGTTCTTAGATCTTATTGATATTGAGTATTTCAAAAAAGTTGAATGCGATGGGATTTCAATTGTTTGGCCAAACGGAATCGATTTTTGTCCCGATTGGCTTTACATGAACAGTAAAAGAGAATCGAAGTCCTTAACTTTATCTTCTAAAAGAAAAATTGAACAGAAGAAAAAATATTCGAGAAAAAAACCGATTAGAAAAAAAATTTCGGTTCAGAAATAACTTATGATCTCGACTTTGTGCAAAGTCGATCTTTCTACAAATCATGTGGTAAGCTAAATTGGTGCCAATTTCGATTCTAAATCACGCAAGTTAGATGCCTGGGTCAGTCAAAAGACATGAGGTAAAAGTTCACTCCCCCACGGTGAGTGAACTTTCACCTTTCTCTTGTCTACTATGTAATCCTAAAAGCGCGGCGCATAAGAAAAAGAGCAATTTGCCTTGTTGGAAAAGAATGGGGTAGAAATCGCAGCATCCGATGAAGAGGAAAAGGATGAAGAGGGAAAGAAGTGTTTGGAGATAGGGGGTGGGAGCTGTTTTTAGAGCTGCATATAAAAGGGTGGCGATGAAGAGGAGGAAGGCCAAAAGAGCTGGGATTCCCATTTCCGTTGCGATATAGAGGTAAATGTTGTGAACTGAGGCGGGTCTTTTTTCTTGGAAGGAGATTTGTCCGAAACCGCTGCCGAAAAGGGGGCTCTCTTTAATTTGATCGAGCGCTTTTTGTTGATATTCGAGTCTTGTTTTATCGGATCCAGAAGCGGGGCTATTGGCGTAATTGAAGACGCCTCCTCGATAAAGGATCTGTTTGTGCAAGATGAGGGTGGAGGCGCTTGCTGAAATAAAAAGAAGAGAGAAGAGAGTGAGGAGCACTTTTCTTTGGATTTGTAATTTATAGAAAAAGGCATAGGCAAACCAAAAGGTCATTGCGACAAGAAAGCCAAATAGTGCAGAGCGAGAATAGGTGAGCATGAGGGTGAAGAATTGGAGGGGGATCGCTGCAAAAAGAAGGGGGCGACTTTTCGGAGAGTAGATAAAGAAAAATGAGGAGATAAGAAGAGAGGCAGCCAAAAATCCGCCGAGGACATTGGAGTGGGGCAGGGTTGCAGCGACTCGCAAGATGGAAAAGGGTGTGTGGAGGAAGGGTGTGTCAAAGATCCATTTGGTTCCATCGGGAGGAGATTGAAACGTCGACATGATTTTAGGTTCGCCGATAAGGCGAAGGCCAAGAGGAGCTTGCTCGATGTATTGGAGAAGGCCAATTGTTGCTTCGATGCATCCGGCGATGAGAAGCGCTCCTAAAATCCAGCGTGTGATCTTCTCTTTTTCTTTTGAATCGAAAAATGAGGCGATGAAGGCAAAAAGGAGGATTGGGGTCAAAAGTTGCAAGAGGCGGATGTAGAGAAGGGGGTAATGCGAAAGAGGGGAGAGAATTAAAGAGAGAATGGCAAAGGGGAAAAGGAGAGAGAGAAAAAGGGTTGGAGGGAAAAAGAGCCACTTACGAATGGGTTGAGAAAAAAGGAGAAGAGATAAGAGAAAGAGTGCGATGAAGTCGGAAGCATAGAAGTAGATCTTGGGGTTAAAAAAAGAGGGGAATGTAAAGTTGTTTGGGATAAGCGCCTTTGAAACGTTGCGAAAGAGTTTATCGTATTTATGTTCAAAGGGAATAGCAAGGCTTAAAAGAACAAGGAGCGCAAGTGATAGTCGTTGGATCATAAACTTGTAACCTTTTTTTTCGGTAAGAAAAAGAGGAAGATCCCCAGTGCAATAAGAGGAAGGCTTAAGAGTTGGCCCATCGTGACATGGGTGGAGGAGAAAAAAACGCTTTGCTCTTTTTTGAAAGTTTCAAGTGCAAAACGGATGGAGAAAAGGAGCGCGATGAGAAGTCCTGCAAGTTTTCCTTCAGGATGAAAAACACGGGGCTCTTTTTGCAGGCGCCACATGAGAAAGAAGAGGAGAAGATAAGCGATTGCTTCGTAGAGTTGCACAGGATGGCAAGGAATGGGGGCGCTCCCATCTGCGGGGTGACCGAAGGTGATGCCTAAAAGACAAGAGGTGGGGGTGCCTAAGATCTCTTGATTGAAGAAATTGCCAATTCGGATCGAGAAGGCTGCAAAGGGTGCGACGATAGCAAGAAGGTCGAGGAGGCGCAAAAGGGTAAGAGAGCGCTCAAGTTTTTGAATTGTTTTAGAAGCAAAATAAAGTGCAATCAAAATGGCAATGACAGCTCCATGACTTGCAAGTCCCCCTTGTCGAATGCGGAAGATTTCAAGGGGATCATTCAAGTAAAGGGAGGCGGGTTCATAGAAAAGAAGATGGCCAAGGCGAGCGCCGACAATTGTTGCGATAACTAAGTAGAGAGAAAGGGAATCGGTGACTTTACGGACAAGGGGGCGCACACTTGTTGGATCTTTTTCACTAAAAAAACGGAAAAGAAGACGCGTGAAG
>DATECD010000013.1:0-2281 GCA_035287065.1 Chlamydiales bacterium
GAGAAAATACAGCTGGGGTTACCCTCTATCGTGGCCCCCTTGATTTTAGTGCCGAGTTCCAGTGGACGCCTCATCAAGAAGAAAATTGGGAACTTTGGAAAGAAGATAGACCTGATCTTCCTTTAGCTCAACTGAAAAGACTTTTTTGTGCAGATGCCTATGCCTATTATTTTCAAAAACTCTCTCACGCTCTTCTCGATGAACTTCCTATTTTCCTCCTTTTTGATCCTGTTGCGGGTTTGACAAATGCAGAGATGCTGCAGCTCCTTTCTAAAGAGCGCTATGAGCATTTTCAAGTGGTTGCAAGGGGTGTGTGCGGCTGGGACGGGCTTCGCTTAGAAGGAAATGCCTTTCTCCCCCCTCTTCTTTCGTCAGTTGCCATCTGTTTACCTGAAGAAAGACTTCTCAATACCCAAATTTTGGAAAAAATTGACCGCCTCTTAAAAGAGCTCTCCTCTCCTCTTCGAGTGATCCCAGAACATTTTCTATTAGAATCTTGGGAGGGAGTAGAGGAACTTTATGTTTTCCCGGAAGGTGTCTCACCGCAAGGTATAAGGAAGCTTAAAGGATTCCTGGCTTCCGGTGGAAAAGTCATAGAAAGGTAGTTGTAAAGATCGGGGCAGAGGGATTTGAACCCCCGACCTACTGGTCCCAAACCAGCCGCGCTAGCCAAGCTGCGCTATGCCCCGAATAAGAGTACGCGATTATAGACGATGTTTGTTTGCTTGCCAAGTGTGAATTTTTTTGAGATGGTAGGCAGAAAAAGGATACCTATGAAGTTTACCCAATATCCAGCCTATCAAAAACTTTTAGCTCTGAGCAAAAATCCAATTGATCTTCCCACGAGCTTAACTCCAGAAAGAGTGGAAAAGATGATGTTAAAGGGGTTAAATTTTTCCCTTTTTTACGGAACAGAGCGTGTTTCCCCTGATGTCCTTGAAGCCCTTTATGAACTTGCAGAAGAGGCAAAAGCTCTCGATTGGATGAGAAGGATGCAAGAGGGGGAGATCATCAATGAGATCCAAGGAGTAGAAAGTGAGCATCGCTCTGTACTTCATACAGCTATGCGCGATCTTTTTGCCGATCGGCAGAAAGCTCCAAAGGCAAAAGAGGCTGCAGACTTAGCTGAGCGAGAGATCAAAAAATTGGAAAATTTTCTGAAACAAGTAGAAGGGAAGTTTTCTTATGTGATTCAGATTGGAATTGGTGGCTCAGACCTTGGGCCAAGAGCGCTTGCAATCGCAATGGAGGCTTTTTATAAACCTGGAATGCATGCGCATTTCATTTCCAATGTGGACCCAGATGATGCAAATGGTGTTTTGGCTCAAGTAGATCTTGCAAAAACGTTAGTGGTTGTCGTTTCAAAATCGGGAACCACTTTAGAGACGCTTACCAATGAAGCGTTTGTTCGCGCCCGTTTCCAAGAAAGGGGCTTAAATCCGAAAGACCATTTTGTCGCGGTGACAGGTGAAAAAAGTCCGATGGATGATCCTACGCGCTATCTTTCCTCTTTTTATATTTGGGATTTTATCGGAGGAAGATATTCAGCAACTTCTATGGTGGGGGCGCCTCTTTTAGCTTTATGCATAGGAATAGACAAATTGAAAGAGCTTCTTCGAGGAGCTCATGAGATGGATCAACATGCACTTCGGACCCCACTTCGCTCCAATCTTCCTTTACTTTCAGCGCTACTTGGTATTTGGAATCGCAATTTTTTAAAATCGGCAACAGTTGCGGTCATTCCCTATTCACAGGCGCTCCTTCGTTTCCCAGCGCATCTGCAGCAGTTGAACATGGAATCTAATGGGAAAAGGATTTTACGCGATGGTTCCCCTTGCGATTTTGAGACTGGACCTGTCATTTGGGGTGAGCCTGGGACAAATGGACAACACTCTTTCTACCAACTCATCCATCAAGGGACAGATGTGATCCCACTTGAACTCATCGGCTTTAAAAATAGTCAAAGGGGCAAGGATTTAAAAATCCAGGAGAGTACATCGCAACAAAAACTCATCTCCAATTTCTTAGCTCAAGCAATTGCGCTTGCGACAGGGCAAAAAAGCGATAATCCCAATCGGGTCTTTCCCGGCAATCGCCCAAGCCGCATTCTTATTGGCGATCAGCTGACCCCTTATACGCTCGGAGCGCTTCTTGCCTATTATGAGCATACAGTTGCTTTCCAAGGGTTTATTTGGGGGATCAACTCTTTTGACCAAGAAGGCGTGCAGCTTGGAAAGGTACTCGCAAATAAAATCTTAGCCCACTTTCAAGGGAAAGGTCC
>DATECD010000014.1:0-17209 GCA_035287065.1 Chlamydiales bacterium
TTTCATCTTACTTATGACGATAGACAATGCGCGCCTTGGTCAAGTCGTAGGGAGACATCTCAACGGTGACCTTATCGCCTGCGTAGACCCGGATATTGCGCATTCTCATCTTCCCACTAAGGTGAGCGATGACTCGCATCCCATTCTCGAGGACCACGCTAAAATTCATGTTAGGGAGTAGCTCTTCTACCGCTCCTTCCATTCTGACTGTTTCTTCTTTCGACATAGGGTATTTTGAGTTGGAAATGTTTACAATGAAACACGATCCCTGTTATTCTTGTCAAACAAAAATGCAAAAAATTTTCGAAGAGAACGTAGAAAAAATCAAAAAAAACCTAACTCCGCTCTCCTCTCAGGAGCGCTATGCACTCCTTATTGAGATGGGGTCAAAACTCCCCCTATATCCCAATGAAAAAAAATCTCCTGAATATCGGATTGAAGGGTGTCAAAGTACGCTTTACCTTTTTTCTCAAGTTATGGAAAAAAAAATCTTTTTTTACGCCTTTTCCGACTCTCTCATTTCCGCAGGACTTGCAGCTCTTCTCATTGACACGTATAAAAATGTTTACCCTGAAGTCATTTTGACTTCCCCACCCCATTACCTACAAGAACTCGGGATCCTCTCCTCTCTCTCTCTCAACCGATCCAATGGCCTTGCCCAAATCTACCTCCGCATGAAGCGCGACGCTCTCGCAGTACTAAAGATTCGTTAGGTCGATATTCATTGATATGCTAACCTCGCCCTCCAATTATGTGAGGAGATCTTATGAATATATCTTCTAATTTGAGTTTACATCCCGCCTTTTCAAAAGATATCTGTGCAGAAGCAACAGATGCTCAAAGAAAACATTTTCGCTATAGCGTTGTTTCAAAAATTTGCTTTGTCGCAAGACTTGCCTTTTCTGCAATGGCAGTAGCCTACCTCACAGGTCTCTACCTTTCACCGATTGTATTTGGCGCATCGATCCTCTCATTTATCGTAGCAAGTCATTTTCAAGAAAAAACAAATCAAAAAGTCGCTTATTACACACAGCTTAAAGATAATAGAACAGGCCAGGCCCAAAAGTTAGTGGAATTGCACAGTAAGACAGAAGATGAGATTGCAGAAATCCTTATTGAACATGCTAACACCATTCGACCAGAGTTTGTGAGAACATCAACCCAATCTCCTGCTGATTTTGTTAAAGAAAATCTTTTTACAAGAAATGATTTACAGCTTCTTACACAAAAAAATCCAAATGCGCCGCTCAAAGCTCTCCTTCCTGTTTTAGCCAGTTACCTTTATGCTCAAGGGAAGGTGCAGGATACTCTTGAAAGGATTTCTCCTGTAATTGGCAACTCAAATCAACCAATAGAAGAAAGAACAAATAGTTTTTCTTTGATTGAAAGACAACTGATCCCAACAGCTGCTATGTCTACATTTCTTTTTAATCTTCTCCTTTACCCCTCCTCTCGCCTTGCAAATTTTGAAGCCATTGGTCATTTTGAACCTGCTAATGCAGGTACCCGTTTAATCAATCACTGGGCTCACGTCTCTACCTCTTGTTGGATCTCTTCTGATGGCAATAATCGAGTTGCGTTTCAAGAAGCCTACGACTCTTCCTCTCTCCATACGGCACAAGAGAGATTGCGCGCTTGGTTAGACCTATTGACTAGAGGTCCACTTCCTGTCACCGGTTAAGGCATTGAATCAGAGAAGCTGCCGCAACGATGCGCAGCACGGGAAATGGCTCTTTAAAGACAGTTAAGAGAAAAGGGACAGATCCCATAGAGCCAAGTCTTCCCACCGCTTCCAAAATATGCAATTTTCGCTCATGATCAGAACCGGGATACGCCTTTTGAAGGATAGGGAAAGCTGCGCTATCTTTCCCTAACATCGCAAGTACAAGACAAGCCTGTAGCTGAATATTAGGATCGCTTTCATCCATCAATTGTCGAACAAGTTCTAACGCTGTTTCATCTCCTTCTTGTAGAAGAGTTGCTGCAGCAACTCCTGAAATCCCCCAGCTTCTTTTTTGCAAAAATCCCTTTAATACCTCAAGAGCGCGTGGATCTTCAACAATAGCAAGAAGCGATACGAGATTAAGCCTTGTCATCTGATCGATCGCCTCGGGATAATTAGGAATCTGATCGATGTAGCGGACCTGACTTGGCGAAAGAACTTTAAAAAGAGGATTGAGTTGTTGATCCCACATCCACATCCTTTTTTCCCCTTCTAGAAATGAGTAAAGCTCATTACAACAAAGAGATACTTCCATTCTCTGACCTAAAAGGCCTAATGCCAAATTTGCCTTTACATAAGGGTCTTCATGCTCCTTCATGATAGAAAGAGCAAGTTCTCTCCCATTTTTCCCACTTGCAGCAAGGGCAGCGGCTGCAATTCTTCGGCTTTCTGGAAATGGATCGCGTAGCCACTTTTCAAAAGGGGCCTTTGCTACTTCTCTATCAATCAACATTGCAGCCCAAGCCGCAGTCACTCCCACAGCGGGATTTGCATCCTGCAAACTCTCCTTAATTTTCTCAAGACCCTCATTTGCAGGAATTTTTTTTCTAAAAAAAAGGCCAAAAGAGTTGAGAGCTGCCACACGCACGTCAGGATGCGGATCATGAACAAGCTGCAAAATCCCCTCTTGCGCCTCCTCCATATCAAAATGGGAGGCAATGCAACAGGCAAGATGCCGAATCCCTGCGCGATTGCTCTTTGCCAAAATTTCCCATTCTGCAAGAGAGATCTTTTCGTAGATATTGAGTAGCGCTTCAATTGCTAATTGTCTCTCCTCATAGGTCACTTTTTCTGATTGGACAATGTTTTTGAGCTGAGGAGCTAACTCTTTCATTTTCAATGCGCCTGCCGCTTTAATTGCTTGCAAACGAACCATCCAAACTTTCTCTTCTTTCATCAAACGGGTAATCTCTTCTTTTAAAGGAGCATCTCCATAGGTGCAGCTCATTTGCGTTGCGACAGAACGGATCACTGCATTGGAATCAGACATCATTTTCTTTAAAATGGGAACAGCTCGAATATCATGTGTAAGATAAGTACCAACGATAGATGCAAGACGCACTCCATTTTGTCTTGATTCAAGGCCCTTTTTTAAAACGCACCAAGCAAGCTCTTCTAAAAGTTGCCGATCCTCCATCAAGTGTGGGTAGCGAAATGAGAAGCAATCCCACGCGCGAAACGCTTCTTCTTCTTTTTTGGCAGCTGCTAAAGCTTCGATACAAGTCTTTGCAACAGAAGAAGAATTAGGATGATTTTCCAGCAAATGACCCGCTTCTTCTACAGCCGTTAAAGGATCATCGATTTGAAGATTTGCCCTCACGCGTCGAATCCCATCCTCCTCTGACATAGAGAGAAGCGGTAAGAGAAAAGCAAAAATGCCTAATGTTAGTCCCATACGACCTAACTTTCTACATACCTGAAGGTCACTTGCTGAAGCAAGCAGGAACAACTAACCAAGTCGGCCGAGGCGTTTTCCTGCGATAAGGTGGAAGTGAAGGTGAGCAATCTCTTGTCCGCTATCTGGGCCAATATTAGCTATTAACCGATAGCCATTCTCTAATTTTAGATCTCGAGCAAGCTTCTGTGCTACCTCGATCATGTGTCCAATCACAGGAAGATCTTCTTTTTCAACAGATTGCAGATCGATAATCTCTTTTTTCGGAATGATCAAGATATGAATAGGCGCAACTGGACGAATGTCTTCAATAGCCAAAACGATCTCATCCTCATAGACTTTTTTAGCGGGAAGCTTCCCGTCAATGATCATTTTGAACACAGTCATCTTATTTCTCCATCGCTCGATTCAAAGCTTGAACTGCAGCTTCTTTTGTTTCCCAAATAGAGATAAATCTCCCTTTGTGACAAAAAACTGCACCTAAAATCCCCGACACTTGATAAAGCGCCTCTTCATGAAGACCTGCCCACTCTTCAGGAAGCTGTTTCCTCACTTTCATCCGTTCATTTCGATTCGGAGGAATGCCTCGGAGCTTCCAATGTCCCCCAGCAGGCATGATCACAAACTGCGCAGGATGGAGCTCTCCTTCTAATTCAAAGAATATATCCATCCAAGGGATAGGGCGATCGAAAATCAAGACATTCTGCGACTCTGCCATCACCTTGCGTACAAGCCCGCCGCACTGCTGTGAATAGAGAAAGCGGCGATGCATCCGATCCAAATGGCCCACAACAAACTGGAGCGCTGCAAAAAACGCCTCGTCAAGCTCTTCTTTTGAAGCCTCATACTCAATGGGAACAAAATTAGAAACAACATGTGAAAATGTTGTCACTCCTGCTTCTAAAGAACCCCTCCCATTGTCATGGGCATCAACACCTAAGATCAGTAAGTTATTGAATAACTCGTAGAGATGCGAATCGATCACCCCCTCCTCTTTTAGATAAAGAAGGATCATTCCGGCGCTACTCAGCGGACCTTGATAATCAACTTGATGGTGATCAAATCTTCTCTTTTTCGGATCATAAATGCCACCCACATCGCACACATAATCGCACAGTGCAAGGCGCGCGGGATCGCGACTTCTCACAATCTTATCTTTGTCGATCAAACCAAAAACTAAAAGAAGTGAACAAGCTGTCACTTCATCTGCATGAAAAGAACCGTCGTGAGTACCAAAACTTCTTGGAATCATAAGGACGCTTTAGTGTATGCTCCAAACGAATTTGTCTCAAGGGGGCAACTTTGGAATTGACAAGCTCAGCTTTCCAAGAAGGGGGAAAAATTCCCTCTCGTTACACTTGCGAAGGAGAAGGAATCTCCCCTCCTTTGCACATTCGAAGCGTGCCAGAAATGGCAAAAAGCCTTGTGTTGATCATGGACGATCCCGATGTCCCTTCCTGGGTAAGAGAGGATCAGATGTACGATCACTGGGTCCTTTTCAATATTGCTCCTACTACTATCGATTTCGTTGAAAATCGCCCTCCTCTCGGTATTCATGGCAAAAACACTTCAGGAGAAAATAGCTATTTTGGTCCTTGCCCCCCCGATCGGGAGCACCGTTACTTTTTTAAGCTTTACGCCCTCGACACAATGCTTGCGCTTCCAGGTGGGGTTTCAAAAAAAGAGGTGGAAAAAGCGATGCAAGGACACATCTTGGCCGAGTGCCAACTGATGGGGCGATACGAAAAAAAACATAGCAATTCATGAACGAAAACACCCTTTACCCTCACCATTACGATCTTGTGACTCCGGATGGATTCATCGTTGAATTCAACAAAACAGATGAAAAATCTGCGGCAGCTACCATTCGCATTGAAAATATCTTCCCTGGGTTTATCGGCTACCAGATCGATCCCGCTTCTGTCTTTTTTAATCTCAAAAGCACTCTTGCCCAAATTGGGTTAGAGGGAATCAGCAAAAATATTCGCTATGTCAAAGACGTAAATGTTGCCTATGTAGAGCTTGAATTGAAAGCTTACGGCAAGCTTGCTAAAGAGATGCTTAAGCTTTTACAAATCGGCACTTACATCGGCAAACTCTTTGCAGCAGATGAAAAAAGGCGCGTTCGAGACCCTGACTATTTACTTCGAATGATCGGGCGATCTGATACAAAAGGGCGCCCCCTTCTTTCTCTTGGAGGACTTGAGGGCAGTCGCGATCTTGTCTTAGAAAAAAATGAAGGGAGAACAGTAGCCTTCCTCTCCCTTCGCGATGGAAAAATCTTCTATAGCCCTTTAGCTGAAGGATTTCTCCCAACGCTTGCTCTCGCGCTTCGCAAAAATATGGCGCACACAAGACAACTTTTGCACCTACATCAAAAATGGGTAGAAGACGTACCCCGCATTGTATCAGATAATGAGATCTTACTTGTAAGAACAGCTCCTCTCCATGTCCGCACAGTCTATGCAAGAGTTGTCAATCAACTCCTTCCTCCAGGCTTTTTCCATACTTCAGCCAATGTGCTGCAACCCGATACAACAGCTTCAGGAGACATTTACGAACTTTACGGAAAAAGTCAGCAAATCATCGATGACATTCCCTTAGAGTTTTACACTCTTGAACCACAAAGGGAATATGTCTTTTTCTCAGACCGCGACCAACTCCTTGCCTCTTTAGAGCAACCCCAGAGTCTTTTTGATGCCTTTGCAACAGCACCTGAGCCTAAAAATCTCCTCGCTTCTGTCTTTGTCGTCAAAGGGACCCAAATGCAAGCGCTCCAAGCCAAAGACTGGATCACACGGGAACCAATCAAACACGATTTTCCAGGTCTTGCTCACCCTTCAAGGCAAGCCATCATCGTTGAGAAATATATCGAACACCAGCCGCAATACCCTTTCTTAAAAGCAATAGAAAGCGGGCTGATCACATCACAAGGGATCTTACTCTCTCGCTACTTTCCAACCCCACTCCTCAAGCAACTTCTTCTCAACGATCTTGTCGGAAGATGCTTAAAGCGGATCTATTTTGAACTCCCTTCCCTCTCTTCCGATTCATTCTTCTCAAATGAGGATCGCGCACTTCTTCTTGATCTTGCTAAATTCGGCATTCCCGTCTACTGGGTTGACTCCTCATCTAAAGAAATTCTCCAATTCGTATTGCGCAATGAAAAAGAGTCAGGTCTCTTTGTTCCTCTTTCTCTTGTGGAGACGTTCCGCAAAGCCACGATGGTGGGCGTCTATGGAACAAATTTACAAGAAGGGGGCTTTGAACAGGAACTAAGCGCCCTTCTTCAAGGACTTCTTTCAATGAGAGAAGAGGTTATTCACCCCCTTCTTACTAAAGACATCCCCCTTGCTCTTGTCACAGGTGGCGGTCCTGGCGCAATGGCGCTCGGCAATCGAGTCGCAAAAACGTTGAACATCCTCTCCTGCGCAAATATCGTCGATTTCCGCGCTCCCGAAAATCAGGTGGTGAATGAACAGACAATCAATCCCTATATCCAAGCGAAAATGACCTATCGCTTAAATCGCCTTGTAGAACGCCAAGCAGAATTCTACCTCGATCTCCCTATCTTCCTTCCTGGAGGCATTGGGACCGATTTTGAATACGCTCTTGAAGAAGTCAGACGCAAGACAGGCTCAGCCCCAGCCAATCCCATCCTTCTTTTCGGCCCTGCCGAATATTGGACGCGCAAAGTGACGTCGCGCTTTCAACTCAATAAAGAGACGGGAACCATTTCTGGTTCCGAGTGGGTTTCAAACTGCTTTTTCTGCGTTCAGACAGCAGCTCAAGGTCTTACCGTTTACCGCCATTTTTTTGAGGGCAACTTGCTAATCGGTAAAAAAGGTCCTGTTTATGACAATGGATTCTGCATTGTCCCACCTGAAGGGTTTTAAAATCCGTAGCAGATGTTGTATTGCATGTAGTGGTCGCGTTCTTTAGAGAACTGACCTTCATAGGAATAACCGCGGTGATATTCGATATAGAAGCGGAACTTTCGACCAATACCTTGAAGCTTGCTAAACTCATATCCAGCTCGATAGGTACCGTCAAAATTCCACTCAAGTTCTTGCATATTGCGGAAATGAAACGTCATAAAGATCGTTCCATAAAGTCTCTGTTTTAAAAACTTCGTCCCCAAAAATCTAAGTTCACTTCCATATTCAATATACATCGGTTTCCAAGGGAATGTGGGATCGCTATGTACGATGACAGAAGGTCCAACGTAAAAACGGATCGTTTCGTTGTATTGGTAAGAGGCAAAAAGATCGACGATCTCGTTACTGGGATTGAGACGTTTCACATTGGGGTGATTGGTGATGTACTCATCGCCAATATGACCTGACCAGTGCCAAATTCGGAAGCGAAACGACCATTTGTTTTTGGAATAGGTAAGAGGAATGCCTCCATAGAAATCGGTATTGACAAGCTCTGTTCCACCGTCGATGTTAGGATGTGGATGTAAATTGAAAACAGACCAGATCGCGCCTTCAATTCCAATCTGCAGATCGCCATGCCAAAGAATATCTAACCAACGATAGATGGGGAAATCATCCCCAAGCGAAATATCTGCACAAATATCTCCGCAAACGCGGTCCCCAGTCCGGATCCCCAATGTATAATTTGGCGCACGAGGCGAACCGATCAGCGGGAGGAAAAGCTCCGTCATCTGTGGGAACCAGATCCCATAGATTTGTGGGCGCTCCACATATTCAACTCTTAATTCCTCAGTTTCTTCGGGAAGTTTATTGAGAACAAAAACCTCTTTGACTCCCGGCACGTCTTTGACAAACTGAATGATACTTTTTGCTAAAAGCTCATTCTTCGGAAGATTGACCAGCCAGATTTTTTTATCTTTTGCAATAACGATGACCCCATATTCTGCATAATGCATGTCGACAAGGGCTTGTACATAGCCTTCAAAATAGGCATCAGGAGCTGTTTCTACTTCGACGGGAATACTATCTGTTCGCGTAAGAATAACTGCAACTTCTTCAGCAGCAGGCTCTTCCCCAAAAATCGAGGAAAGTGCAAAACAAAGAGCTAATATCCCAAAATGAAGGGGTCGCATCTTAACCCCTCTATATACTGATTGCTCTATTTTTTTATAGCGATCTCATTAAAAATGGCCTTCTTTTGAATAAGCAAAACGACTTCTCAATAGAGAAATCCCACTATAAAAACAAAAAAATCCACCTAACAAAAGAACTTCAATGGGTCCAAAAATAAGTGACAGGTACCCACCTAAAGGAGGAGCGATTGCACCTCTGATTCCCCCCAATGCAACCCCCACTCCCGTATAGCGGGAGCTCTCCTCTTTTGCGGCAAAGATAGGTCCCGCCATATGAGAAATAAGGTGACTGCCCCCCTGCCCTACACCGTACCAAAAATAAGCAAGATAAAACCAGCCAACGCCCCATAATGAACAAGTGAGAAGTACCGGAAAAAGTCCGATAGTCACAAACACCCAACTTGCTAAACGGGCAAAGGGCATTTTCCCAATTCCTTTTGACCATAGAGGTGAAGAGAGCGCGTAACCCATTCCTTTAGCCATCGAAATTCCCGCAGTCAATTCCGTATAGGTAAGGCCGAGCTCATCAACTGTGAAAATAGGAAGAGCTGGTTGAATTAACATGATCCCAAAACCATAGAGCATAAACCCCCATTGGTAGCGGGCAAAATCGGGTCTTTCGCGCATCAGCTGATAGCTATCTTTCCAAGGTCTTAGTAGGATTTCTTTGATAGAAAGTTTTTCTTGACTCGCCTCCACTTCATCAACGGGGATCCTCGCCTGAATTGCCACGACAATAAATCCAAGAAGAGCCGCTGCAAAGAAAAGAATTTTCCATAGAGTAGGATCCCGGTCTAATAGCGTCCCGAGTCCCAAAGAAAGAACAATCCCCTCCACATAACCAATTGCAGAACTTAAGGAAAAAAGCCTTCCACGGCTCTCCTCTCTCACATTTTTTCTCACCATTTCCATCCAACCCGGGATGGCAGCGCGGAAGAAAAACATATAATTGACAGCTGCTGCGATCAAAAACCAAGCGGAATCGACCCACGGACAGAATAAAAAAGGAGCCCGCATCAAGATCCCCGCCCAAACTACATTTTTTTTGAGTTTCCCTCCAATTCCGGAACTCCAATAGAATGAAAGGATTGTGATCAGCGGTTTTAAACAGGTGAGAATTGCAATTTGAAAAGCAGACGCCCCCAAATCCTTATACAGAATAAAGGCAACTAGCCCATAGAGGGTAAATAGAGGCTCACTTAGACAGCTTGTCCAAAAAAGCGCCCTCCCCATTTTTACATGCTTGACGACCGAATCGCTCATGAGGCCCCTATCATACCCACTTCCCCCCATTTTTCAAACGACAGATCTTCTCTAAAAAAATGCCTTCTATCTCAGTCTTGCAAAAACTTCTTCATTCCACTAAAATTGTTTCTATCCCTCACATGGGGCAATAGCTCAGTGGTTAGAGCAGCGGACTCATAACCCGTCGGTCCCTGGTTCAAGTCCAGGTTGCCCCATTTTATTAAGCTGTTAGATAACAGTCATTTTCGTTCTGGCGTAATGTTCTTTTCTCAACAAGGAAGTCATTATGTCAGAACTTTTGTCAGGATTCCACCCCTTTCGCGATATTTGCTATATACTCCTGTTTACCTCTGTTCAATTCCTACTGAAATAGAGTGAAAAAGATCGTGAACCGTGGTATAAGTTACTCTCAATATCCTAACTTAGGAGCCTCATGAGAAACCCGTTCACAATCCTATCGATTGCAACAGCACTTGTAAGCAGCCCACTTTTAGCTCAAAGCGCACCTCATAGCGGCGATAAAACAAATTTTACAGAGGAGAATACGATGGGAAGCCACCAGGTTGTACAGAAACCCGCTATACGAGTCATCGGAATCGATTGCCGAACATCCAATGCACCAGAAGCAGGACCCCAAGACATTCCTAAACTGTGGGGAAGGTTTTACAGCGAAGACGTTCTAAATCGAATTCCAAACAAAACTTCCAATGAAGTCATCGCCCTTTATTGTGACTATGAAGGCGACTACACTCAACCCTATTCAGTAATCATAGGTTGTCCCGTTAGCTCCATCGATACAATTCCTGAAGGAATGGTAGCCAAAACCATCCCAGCAAGTTCTTATGCCGTCTTTCGCGCTGTAGGCGAATACCCTGCAAGCTTGATCGAAACTTGGGGAAACATTTGGAAACAGCCAAACTTAAACCGTACTTACACTGGAGACTTTGAACTATATGGGGACAAATTTGTATCAGGTTCCCCTCAGGAGGTAGAGGTTTACATTGGGGTCGATAGCAAAAAAGACGCTCTCTTACAATCAGTGATTCAAGGAAGATTTGATACTTTTCGCTCAGGTTCTGTTTGCAGTCCGCTCCCCGAGGCTGATTTTAGAGAAACAGACCAAAACTGCCTATACGCTTGGGGAATGGATTATGTCTGTGGCAACGGAGTCATGGAAAAGAATGGAGAGCGTATTCCAACAGAAGAAGAAATCGATAGAGCCATTGAGTATTTCTCTTCTAAAAATCTTCCCTTCATGTGGTGGTCGTCAGCTAAAATTTTAGAAACAAAAGGCTTCCAATTCGGAGGAATCCTTACTGGTATTGCTCTTGATATTTCCCAAGGAGTGCCTTCTAAGCCTGCAGCATCCTCTGAATTAAAAATTCAAATTGTTCAGTCAGATTCCGAACTTAGGGCTTTTACGGAACTTGCAGCGAATGCTTTTGCAATGAATCCGAGAGCCTCAGAGCAATGGTTAGCGTTAAACGATTCAGTAATGAAGAAAGATGAACAAGTTCACTTCTTGGCTTACTTAAACGGAATTCTCGTTGGAACTGCTACTCTTTCAGTGGCTCCATCATCAGCAGGAATTTGGAACTTGGCAACCCTACCAGAATACCGTAAACACGGTATCGGTGCCGCTCTTGTTCATGCAGCACTTGTTGAAGCAAAGAAACGGCACCATGACCAAGTGATGGCTATTTTGATGCCCAAGGGAATGGCATGGGGACTTTTTACAAAGATGGGCTTTAAGGCAGTATGTGAGTTTCCATTCTACATCTATGGCGTTTCTGCTGAGGAACTAGAAAAGTAAGATCACCGAAAGAGAACACAATGCAGCAGATAAAAATCTATTTAGATTCAGGAGCGGATATAACGGGTATTAAGAGCCTTCACGGACTATCTGAATCACGGTTTTAAAATCATCGGCCACCACTTTGCCTTAGATCTCAAAGACCCACTCCCAGCTCATTGAGCCAAGAAAAAGGATCTCTCACAAGAAAGATCCTTTTCAAAAAACCTGGTCTAGCTCTTTCGTTGATTAAGCTCAAATTTCAAGCCTGCTACTGGCCCTCCATTTTCTGCTTCAACAGATACATTCAAGCTCCCTGTAAAAAATTCTGAAAATCCCTTCCATGTCTGTAAATCAGTGCTGAATAGAAAGTTCTCCTTTTCTTCGCATCGAACATAGCATGTTTTCAATACGTTTAAATAGAGCGGCGTGAGGGAATCTGATTCCAATCCCAAAAACTCACCTTTTAGCGTAAGCTTGAATGGCAAGCTGGTTCCTGCTGGGCATTCAACAACGAAATCGCCCATATTTCCCTGAGAAAAATCTTGAATCACCCTGTCGTTCAAATCAGATAAGCAAATGATCTGATTATGTGACTGCGTTTTAGGGGCTGCTACAAGCTGAGTTGCGGCTATCGCCATCATCAATGCACATCCAAAAAAGTTTGCTTTTTTCATACCATTCTCCTTTTACTACAATTGTAGTAGTTTAGTTTCAAAAAAAATTAAAAGATCCATAATGTCCCAAATAGAACAGTCGCTAAAGCGCTGAATAAAAGTCCGTATTGCACGATTTTCCATCTCAAAAATTTAGAGGGAGGTTGTCTAAGAACCATTTCTATTCTGTTCTTAAACAAAGATTTACCCCCTACAAAAGAAAAGACAAGCTGAGATTGGTCTGCCCTCACCCTTTGAGCTGTTTTTAAAATAGCTTCCGCTAGAACAGTCCCTGGAATCCCAAATTGATGAATTATTGCATCGGATGCCTGTTCTTGCATTTCCTCAATCCGTTTTCGCCACCACTTAGTTGGAATCCACCAAAACAGAGAAGCAGTCAATGAACAGATGATACGAATACCACAATCCCTCCAACGGAGATGGGCCATCTCATGAGCAATAATTGCCTCGATTTCTTTATCGGATAAATCTCGAAGCAACCGCTCTGGGAAAAGGATTGTTTTTCCAATGATGCAGGGAGAGGAAATTTCAATTGAACTAGCAACTGTAACCTGTCTTTTCTTCATCCATGCAGCCAAGGATACATTGAGGTCTTTCAAAGAGGTTGGAATGGCCCTAGCCACAATCCTGGAAACTTGCTGTTTCTCTTGAAAAACCCGCTGTAGATATAGCAGGATGACAACGATACTTCCCAACCCTGCAATGCACACGGTTCCTTGAATCCAAATAGGATCTACTGAAAGAGCTGCGACATCTGCTAGGCTAAATGTTTTTCCGTCCTTCATGCTAAATTGGATTCCAGTGAATGGGTTCAGTAGGAGTGACAATTGCCTAGTCCCCTTTTCTGCCAAAATGGGGTTCACTCCATGCAAAAGCGCCCATTTAGAAACATGATAGAGACATAGGTCCAAGCAAATTTTGAGGAATGGCAAAATACGGCAAATTACCTTGATTCTTGGATGTTTTATCCTGAAAAGACAGACAAAAAACTCGACCAATAAGATGCTTGTGAAAAACGCAAGTGTGCTATTCACAACAATATTGAAGGCGTAGATCCAGTAGAGCTGTGGCCCCATCACGATTTCCCTCTTTGTTTTGCTTGGGTTATCAATTCCTGAATCTGAAGTAACTCCTCTTCAGTAATATCCTCCCCTGCTTCAAGAAGATAGCTGATCATAAGCGCTGACTTGCCGCCGAAGATCTTTTTTTGCCATTTTTCAAACAGACTGTATCGTTCTTTCTTTGCTTGAATCTTATACTGATAAGATTGCCCTTCCCGCTCTCTCTGAAGCTCACCCTTGGCAACCAAACGATTCATCACCGTCATGATCGTGGTGTATTTGTCTTCTCGTCCTAGAGCCTGCAATACATCACGAACTGTACGTATTGATCCATCCTTTTGAAAGACGTTCAGGATAGCAAATTCTAGCTCTCCAAAGATTCGTTTTCCCATTTGATTCCTCAAAAGAAGACAACATACTACAATTGTAGTAAGCTGAGCAAGGAAAATAAACTCTCATGGAGTGATCGTAAATGAATTACGGTGCACTGGCGGTGCAACGAGACACCACTTTTTTGAGTTTGATCTAGCAAAATCCGATTGCAACCATTCTTCAAAAGATCTTATACTCATGCTTATAACGGTTGGATCGTGCTGAATGGGATGGAAATCTCCCTCCCTCATAACCCGTCGGTCCGCAGGTTCCAAGTCCAGGTTGCCCCATATTTTATCTCGCTGATTAGTTGAAATGAAAGCCACAGAAAACTTGATATTGGTTCTAGCTTAGGTCTTTGAATGAAAAAATCAGCGAATGTGGAACTTTTCCTGCGCCGCCAATTTCCTTATAAGGAGCCTGCATTATCATTTCTGAATGCTCTATGTACCCTAGTCTTTCCCAGAGTTTATGTACTGAAACATAATTTTCAGGTTTTCTTGGATCGTTTTTATCCCGAAGCACTTCTGCGATTGCAATTTTTTCATATTGTTTATTTTTCCTAACCAAATCTTCAAACATTTTATACATCTTGTATCCAATTCCTTTGCCTCTATATTCTTTTAAAAGAAGTATCTCTCCTAAATAAAAAATGGAACGAACAGGAAAATGATGTTTTACAAAAGGGATTCGAAACATCTCGTCTGTTTCCATCAAAGGTATCCCAGTGATCGCACCAACAATCTTTTCCTTATCCTTGACTATTATTAAAATGCTGTTTTTGCTTACAGCATAGCTCTTCAAGTACTCAGCTTCATAAGTCATACTGCCGTCATATAAATAAGGGTATTCCTTAAAAATGGACATTCGCAAATTAGCAACTGTATTGATGTACTGTTTAAACAGATTCCCCGTTACAACTTGAAATTCCATAGAATTATCGCTACCTTCTTTTTCATATCTTCAAATATACAAAATTAAGATATTTGGCGATGTTCTTTTTAGAGATCTCAGGAACTTTTCTGGGAATCAATGAGTCAATATCACGTGTTCCAACAGGGAGATTCTCGAGCTTGGGATCGGCAAGGTAAATCTTGTAAATGAAAAGAGCAAAACCGCCTCCGATAACAACTAGTGGCAAAAAGTAAAAACGATCGAATGGGTTCAGATCATTAAAAAGAATTTCTTGTCTGACACCCACGTTCTGTTCGATGGCCAAACCAGGCCGTCCTTTATCGAGAAGGCTTGCGATAAGAATGAGATCAAAAAAAACGAATATAAGAACGGATTGCTTCAGGTAATGCATCAAAAAGACGATGCTAAGTAAGTTTAGGCGACGTTGGCCGGTGCACCTATCTCTCAAGTCTTCCGAGGGGGGGTGTGAATAGTTACTTTTCTGAGTGGCTATGGCCACATGATTGCAAGTCCGATATTCAGATAAGATCGAATTATCAATAAGCGCCACGGTCATCAAAAATACACATTTCTTTAGCCGTGATTTTCGCTTTTCTTTGCCCACCGCAAGAGTTCTTTAAGCTTGTCTTCTGTCCAATCATCTTTGTCCACCACAATCCACGCTTCATCCGTTTTTCTTAAAGATTCCTTCCGCAAATACCCCTGCATCTTCTTGAGCACCTGAGTCGGCGAGCTTTCAGTTGATGGCCTTTTGAGGCATTTTACTAGAACGATCGATTGTGGCTGGTTAAAAATAGCAAAATATTGGGGTTCAGTTTTGGAGCCCTCCACTGAAACTACAAATAGCTTCTTGTATCGGCGCTCCCCTAAAGGTCTTTGAAAACGCAGTTTTTGAGTCATTAGTCGCTTCCTTCAATTGGGGATTGCAGAAGAATGCGAGGAATACCTCCTAAGCGTCCTTGCAGATAGCTTTTTCGAATGTCTTTGTCATAGCGCACGTCTTTGTATTCGCTGAAAGACAGCAAGCTGGAAACACCTTCTGCATTTCGTTCTGCAATCCACATTTCATCTCGTCTGAGCAGATCCTGATCCATCAATAACACATTGTGAGTGGTAAATAGTAACTGAGAGCGACTATTCTGAGAACATTTTGCCAGATAGCCTTCTAGAAGGCGCCTGATCAACAATGTATGTAAACTCCTGTCTACTTCATCGATAACATAAACTTTTTTGGATTGAGCTGCAGAAAGTTCTAAAAAAGCAGGAAGAAGGTCGATAACACGTTGAGAACCATCCGATTCTTGTCTCATATCGAACTTTGTTTCTGAACCATCAGCGTTTAAATGATAGGTAATTAGCTTTTTTGAGATAAGCTCGCCATTCTTTCGAGTTACGACAAAGCGCTCATTCCCAGGTTCAGGCAATAATCTGACGGTCGCATCCTCTGCTAATTCTTCTCTCAACTTCATCTTTATCGGTTCGGGCAGCGGCAAATTTTCAAAGGGAATCTCTTCACCGCCAAGATGGGATATTCCAGTGTCTAATTGAGACAACATCTTATTCATCGTCGCGTATAAGGGATGTCCTTCATCCAAAAACTGCTCAAAAAGTTCAAATCTTGAATCAGGCGCGATCAGTTCTAAAGTATCTTTAAACCAGTCGTACACTGGCTTGAAGGCATCTATTTTTTGAGAAACTGAATTAGTAAGGAAGAGTTGATTGTCGCGAGTACCCTTGAAAGCAAACTGAAGTGACTGATCGCCCTTTAAAGATGAATCGAAGTTAGGTTCTCCAGATACTCGATGATAAAGAGTCTTTTCACTGGTACCAGAAATATGAACCAATTTTTCTTCTAAAATGGTTTTGCGATTAACAGAGAAACTAAATACATAAACCGTATCGTTGATGAGCAATTCAAACTCAAACTGAGCTGGTTGCTCAACTTTTTGAGCGTTTCCAAGTCTAAAGCTATCTACAGCAATTAAGCTGTAGGGTTGAGTCCCTTTAACAATCAATCCTTTTACAAAATGTAGAGCTTTAAAAAGATTGGTTTTTCCAGATGCATTCCCTCCATATACAGCCGCAACAGGCAAAACCCCCAGTTTGAGTTTGCCTATTTTAGGGATGCGCTCCCCGTGTTGACGCTCACGGCTTGCTATCAGCGAGAAAGTTGCTTTGGCTTGGAAGGACATCCAATTTTCAACTGAAAATCGAATCAGCATGAGGAGCTCCTTTATGAGATATTTTCTCTCAATTTAATCTCATTTTAGATGATTTCCGAAGAAATAGCAATGCTTAAAGAGAAAAAATCTCTCAAATAGGAATCTTAAAAATTCAAAAAATGTCTACACCTATTCGATTCTGTATGCAATATTATCATATTTAAGGACTTGTAAAGACTAACTCAACCCTCTATACTTTCTTTGAAAATTATTGGCCTTAAATGGAAAAAAGCCTCCAGCTCACCCAAAAATCATCCTCCTGTACCAAAATCGCCCTATTCCAGTCCCTTTTTCGAGGCCGTGAAGATCTATACCCTCAAAGATTTGAGAGCAAAAAGACAGGGCGGGCAGGTTACTCGCCGGCATGCGGTAATGAATGGGTCCGAGGGATTTGCGAAAAGCCAAAAATTAAATGCTCCGAATGCAGACATCGCCGCTTTTTGTCTGTCACCGATG
>DATECD010000015.1:0-2774 GCA_035287065.1 Chlamydiales bacterium
AAGAATTTGATGTAATTGTAATTGGTTCCGGGACCGGAACCAATTACAATTACATCAAATTCTTCACTCATAGGATAAGTAACCGTTCTGGTTTTTCGAGATTCTCTTTCACCCTTACAAGAAAACTTACAGCCTCTTTTCCATCAATGATCCGGTGATCATAACTTAATGCGAGATACATCATCGGACGAATCACAATCTGATCATCGACGACTACTGCCCGTTTTACAATATTATGCATTCCGAGTATTGCACTTTGAGGTGGATTTAAGATGGGCGTGGAGAGCATTGATCCAAATGTCCCCCCATTCGTGATAGTAAAACTCCCCCCTTGAAGATCGTCGATGGAAATCGAACCGGCTCTTGCTTTTTTCGCATATTCTTGGATTGCTTTTTCGATTTCAGCAAAGGTGAGTTGATCACAATTTCTTACAACAGGAACGAGGAGCCCCTTTTCTGTAGAGACTGAAATTCCTATATGGTAGGTATGATTATAGACGATTTCATCCTCATCAATAAAAGCATTGACATCGGGAAATTCGATGAGTGCACTTGTGACTGCCTTAACAAAAAAAGACATAAATCCAAGTTTAACCCCATGCTTACTCAGGAATGCATCTTTTTCGAGAGACCGAATTTGCATAATAGCTGACATATCCACTTCGTTAAAGGTGGTTAACATCGCAGTTTGGTTTTTGACTTCGACAAGCCGCTTTGCAATCGTCCGTCTCAATCCACTCATCCTTTTTCGAGTTTGCTCTCCTGCGATGACTGGTTTTGGAGGAGGGGCAACTTCTGGAGTAGTCTTTGGAGTGGGGGCGGCCTCAAGCGAATCAATGTAGGATTCAGGTGAACGTCTTACCCCTTCTTCTATTTTAGGAGGTTTTACTGAGGGTGGAGGTGTAGCAGGTTCTTCTTTTTTTGGAGGGGGGGCGGCTGTGGTTGCTTTCCCTTCTGTATCAATAGTTCCAATCACCTGATCTATAGAAACTTTTTGCTCTAGGTCTACACTAAGATTTAGTATTCCAGCTTCAGGGGCATGCACAATCTGATTCACCTTATCGGTTTCGAGCTCTAAGATCTCTTCATCTTTGCTCACATACGAGCCAGTGGGTTTTAATATAGCTGCCACAGTGGCTTCGGTAACAGATTC
Organism: Chlamydiales bacterium; assembly: GCA_035287065.1. GTDB lineage: Bacteria > Chlamydiota > Chlamydiia > Chlamydiales > SM23-39 > JAGWKO01. The sequence continues at coordinate 1,154 of DATECD010000015.1, forward strand.
TCCTGCCGGAGGAACTTTAATCTCTACTTTCATTTGGAAAGGCCTTATTTAAGAATTGCTGAAGTTCATGTTTATGAAGAGCGCTTGATCCTGCAGATGTCGAAGCGCTTCTCTCTCTACCGACATACCTTAAGTTGTGATTTTCGGGAAGTTGCTTTTGCAAATTGGGTCTAATATATTCCCAGCCTCCCATGTTTTCAGGTTCTTCTTGTACCCAGATGTATTCTTTGCACTCTTTATATTTGAGGATGATCTTTTTTATTTTTTCTGCAGAAAATGGATAGAGCTGCTCGATTCGAATGATGGTACTTGTTTGGTCTTTCTTTTTCTCTTTTTCTACGATGAGGTCGTAATAGACTTTTCCGGAGCAAAAAAGAAGTCTTTTTACCTCTGCCCCAGCATGTTCATCTTCGATTACTTCCTGAAATGCCCCTTGAGAAAAATCATTTGGTGCACTTAATGAGGGGGGATAGCGGAGAAGGTGCTTTGGGGTAAAAACGATCAGTGGTTTTTGCAAATCTGCGAGAGCTTGCCTCCTGATTAGATGAAAAAATTGGGCGGAAGTTGTTGGATTTGCAACGATAATGCTATTATTTGCAGCAAGCTGTAAAAAACGTTCCATTCGACCTGAGGAATGTTCGGGCCCTTGCCCTTCATATCCATGGGGAAGAAAGAGGGTTAGGGAAGAAGAAGCGCCCCATTTTTGTTTAGACGAAACGATATACTGATCAATGACAATTTGAGCTCCATTGACAAAATCGCCAAACTGGGCTTCCCAGATAACAAGGGATTTATTATAGGCAAGTGAGTAGCCATATTCAAATCCAAGAGCTGCATATTCAGAAAGAAAAGAATTATACACATCAAAAGGAGCTTGTTCTTTGGAGAGATGGGAAAGAGGGTAATATCTTTTTTCGGTTTCTACATCAGTGATAACGGCATGTCTATGGGAAAAGGTTCCTCTACCACAATCTTGTCCAGCCAGACGAATATGGATTTTTGCAGTGAGAAGAGAAGCATAGGCAAGGTGTTCCGCTGTTCCCCAATCAATGACGGGAGCCTTTGGGTCACCCTCAATTGCTTTAAGTCGCTCGTCAAGGATCCGGCGTAGTTTTGGATTGGCTTGTACTTCCTTTGGAATCTGGCAAAATAATCGAGCTTCTTTTTTTAGTTGTTCAAGGGATACTTCCGTCTTGATTTCTTTAAACTCAAAAGGGGCTTCAACCAGTTGTTCAAACGATCCCTTTCGAGGGGTTGCTACTATTTCTTTCGTTTTTGATAGAGCATGATTTAAGCTCTCTTTGAACTCTTCTTCTAGCTTTTCAGCTTCAAGATCTGTAAGGGTTCCTTCCTTGATGAGAGCTTCCCGGTAGAGAGTCCTAATCCCCTTTTTTGCTTGTATTTGTTTATAAGAGAGGGGTTGGGTAAATCCTGGTTCATCAGCTTCATTATGCCCATATTTTCGATAGCAATTGAGATCAATAAAAACATCACATCCAAATTTTTGTCGAATCTGAATAGCTAGCTTGCAGGCGGCGATGCAACTACTTGGATCTTCTCCATTAAGGTGAAAAATGGGAGCTCCGAACGCTTTTGCAATATCGGTGCAATATCTAGTTGA
>DATECD010000016.1:0-20046 GCA_035287065.1 Chlamydiales bacterium
AATCCTCATTGCGCTTCAGTTCATATTGGCACTGGTCGCGCAACTTCGCTTGGAAAAAAAGGCGGATAGAAGATCGCAATCCATCCACATTCATGGAGTGGATAAAACGGGGGGATAGACCTTGAATGAGCGTTGCAAACTCTTGACTTTCTAGTTGAGGGTGTTCCTCTTTAACAAGTTGAAATAGGCTCTCTTTTGTTTTTGCGTCGAGTTTTTCCTCTTCACTTTCTCGGAAATAGAGGATCCCAATTCTTAAATTTCCCGCCTCACCAGGGAGGGGTTCATTCGAGACAAACGTTCTGTAATAGCGGATCGCAAATTTTCCAAAAGGCTTTAAGATCTGTAAATCTGCCGCAGGGCCATCAATGCAACAGACAACAGCAAATGCCTTAAGCCTAATTTGAATCCATTTTCCTTGAAGAGAAAAACTGAGCAAATTCCTCGCGATGACAATCCTTGTCTCAGGATCCACCTCATTTAAAAAGCTCGAAGGCAAATGCTTTTCAAGCCAAAGGTACGTCGCCTTAAAGCGCTCCGATTCCTTTGCAATCGCAACCTGCAGCTCTTCGCCCGAAAGGGGAGGGTATTTTGGCTCACTCATCCCTCCCTTTTTTCTAAAATGTTAGAAATTGTCAATATCGGACTTACATAGCCCGTGCCTGTGCCCGGTTCCTAACTCTTCTTTTTTTATTCACATTCTCATAACTTACTGATATGTAGTATGTTAAAAAAATACCAGAGGGTGTCAACTTTAGAAAACAGGATCCTAAGTACCTCAAATTCATAGGTGTTGCTTTCGGCCTCCCCCTGCTTATATTAAATAAAAAATTAATTATCTATTTTTTACAAATAATTACTACTATGGTATAATAATTTTATTATATATTAGCAAGGTATTAAAATTGGCATTTTTAAGAAGCGGTTTTATTAGAGAGTTGAGTGCTAATTCCCCGGAGCTTCACAGCGCTCTGGTAGAATATAGCAGTCGTTCAGCTTCCGACCCTACACGGAAGATAAACAAAATTATTGACAAGATCACTAAAAGATCGTGGTGTGGACAGCTTAAACTCAAGAGCTTAGAAAGTCGTATAAAAGTGCTGAATCAAGCGATCAAAGATCGCGATGAGACTATTGATAGAGCTAGGAATGATAGAATCGTGCCAATTGATGAATACGGGGTTCAGAAGGTGACACCCGGACGGTTGTCGAAAAGTAATAATATGGCGAACGGGAGACACTGGTGCGTTAATGCGTTAGTTGCTGTTGAGGTCGCTTTATTGAAGGGTAATTTAAAAAAAGACTACTCAACTGAGCAGATTTCGCAGGAGCTCACAAAATACAATATGGAAGTCTCCCATTGGTTTGGTCGGAAGAGCCTAAAACTGCATGATGATGGGATGACGAGGATTCGAGATCTTTTAGAAGGGTCGCTAACCCTGAAAACAAGATCCTAAGTACCTTACATTTATAGGCGGTGTTTTGGATCGCCTTCTATTTGCATCGAATAAAAAATTAATTATATAATTTTTGCAAAACAACTACTAATTATGCTATAATGAATGTAATTATATATTTAATAAGGCATTAAAGTTGGCGTTTTTTAGAAGTGGTTATGTTGCGGGGTTGAATAGAAATTCTGCGCTTTACACAAGTTTACAAAAATGCAACGTTGCTGGCTGCGTAGTTGGGATAAACGACGATATTGTTCACAAGATCACCAAAAGATCGTGGGGTCGAGTAAAACTTAAGAGTCTGGAAGGCCGTGTGAAGGTGCTGAATCAGGCAATTAAAGATCGCGATAAGACGATTGCTAAAGTTCAGGGGCTCTCGGACCGTCAGTTCACGCCAAGTAATGCACTATTGGACCAACAGACGAGAAGAATAAACCGCGTTGATGCATTAGTTGCTGTCGAAGTCGCTTTGTTGAAGGATAAATTAAAAGGGCATGGGTCGGCCAAGCAGATTTTGGATGAGATCGTAAAATACGATACAGAAATCCCTGGTCGATTTGGTTGGAAGAGTCCAAACTTGTGTCGAGAAGGGATGCTGAAAATTCAGGCTGCGCTAACGAGTGACGACAGCTTCTTAAATTCGCTCGAACAAAAGATTAGAACTGATAAGTCTTTAATTGATGATGATAAAAACAAAATCATAGGAATCAAATCAAATACAAAAAACATTCCTGAAAGAAATGTAAATGCAATATCAAATGACAGAAAAGAACTTCTTAATTATAGCGAAACTCTCCGTCTTAAAGGACCTATTTTAATTCCTCAAAGAACATTAGACGTGTTGAAACGGTCTAGGTATATTTTAGGTACAAAAAGTAACGTGCGGGGCGTAATTACTAAAGTGGGTCGCGATGGAAGTTGCTGGCTCTATGCGACTCTTTTTGGTTTACATGGTTGTAAGAAGATAGGGGATCGCGAGCTAAATGAAGCGGGCAATATTGCTTCAGGATTACGTCAACGTATAGCAAATCACATAAATGAAAATTGGAAAACTGATGAAAACTTACAACTGTTACTTCTTCAAGTCATTACAGAGAAATGCAGTTCGGAAAAGGATTTAATGTATTTACTTAATGACGGAATACCAATTTTAGAAAGACTTGAAAATAAAACTAAACGTATTACTGATTATATAACAAAACTTCGAGGGAATGCTTTTGGTGGTCCTTTAGAATTTTATGTAATTCAGCATTTGTATAAAGTTAGATATAAAATATGGACAAACGATGGTTCGAATAATTTAATTCCTCACAAAAATGAATGTCAAGTGCCACCCACTGAGCGCTCAGAGAATTACCCTGTAATCAACGTCGTGCTGGATCATTCGCACTACAACCACTTCGCTCCCAACTCTCCCTCTCTCTAACATCATTGGGTAGAAGTTTTCAATAACGTAGATGATTCCCTTTGTCTTTTGCAAAAAATTTCCTTAACAAAAAAAGTTTCCCATGTGTTACGCTCCTGTCCCATTTTTGGAGGGGATTATGCGTTGGATGGCGTTTTGGATGGCATTCGTTTGGGCTTTTGGCCTTTTTGCAAGTGAGCGATATGTGGAATCTCTTTACTCTCCTTATGGTCAATCTTTCGAAATATCCTCGGTGATTTACCAAGAAAAAAGCGATTGGTGGGATTTGATGATTTTTGAAAATCCCCGTTTTGGAAAGGTCTTGGTGATGGATGGGACGGTTCAGATGACGGAAGCGGATGAACCCATTTATCATGAGATGATGGCCCATGTGCCCCTTCTTGCGCATCCAGACCCAAAATCTGTGTTAATTGTCGGTGGTGGCGAAGGGGGAGTGCTAAGAGAAGTGTTGCGCCATTCTACAGTTGAGAAAGTTGTGCTTGTTGAAATTGACGCAAAAGTGATCGACTTATCGAAAACCTATTTTCCCTCTTTGTCTCAAGGGGCATTTGAAGACCCCCGCGTGACGGTTGTCATTCAAGACGCATGCATTTACATAAAAGAAACCTCTGAACCATTCGATGTGATCCTTTGCGATTCGACAGATCCGATTGGCCCTGGAAAGGTTCTTTTCACAGAAGAATTTTACGGCCATTGTAAAGCGCGTTTAAATCCCGATGGGATCTTCGTCAATCAAAATGGGGTCCCTTTCTTACAACCGGAAGAGATTGCCTTGACGATGAAGAACCGCGCTCCTCATTTTGCTTTTGTAACTTACTATATGGTACCTGTTCCCACTTACATAGGAGGGGCGATGGCGCTTGGATGGGCAAGTGATAAAAAATATCGTCCCGCTTTAGGCAAATTAAATGAGCGATTAAAGAAAGTGAAAGGGAAAATGAAGTATTACACGCCCCATGTTCATAAAGCAGCTTTTGCGCTCCCTCAATTTGTGCTTGATGTATCTAAAAAATAATGGAAAAACTTACCCTCTAAGCGGTTTTGCTTAGAGGGTAAGTTTGTTTTGTTACTTAGGAGTGGGAGGGTTTAAAACCTCTTTTCCCAATTTGTAAATGACCGAAAAGCCACCTACAGCGCGTGCCTTACGAAGAGAGCCCCACATCAATTGACGGGCGCTCTCTATTGGCATGCCATTTTGTAAGCGTGTAAGAGCTGTATTTGCAGGGTGTCCCGCAAGGCTTCCTGCAGCTCCTGCAATGAATGCAGCTGTGTAGTCAACGATTCGGTTACTGCCGAATTGTTTTCTCATAGCTATAGCTAGCCGGTCAGCGACACTAAGGCCTCCGACAAATGCGGTTTCTTGGACGGCGATTGCAAATCCTTGTCTGAGCGTAAATCTTTGGATAGATTGCCTGATTGTCCAACCCATGGTTTGCCCATTGAAAATAGCAAGAACAGGCGCGGAAAAAGTTCCAACAATTGCTGAACTTACAAGCGCTGTAGAGGTGCTTTTTTTAGCGGATTCTCCAACAAGTGCTGTTTCTACAAGATTTTGCAGAACCATTTGCGCTCCAACGATGATCCCAACAGTGGGGGCTGCTTTCACTCCTTCTTTTAAACTTGCTGTAAAAGTCATAGGAGGCACAGCTTGCCCTTTTTGTTGAAAACTCTTAGCGATCATATCCCGAAATACGGGAACGATAGCAAATGAGGCTGCGATTGGGGGAGCGACGTAAGGCGCGAAGCTCGGCCACATCCCTTTTGGTGGCTGCTGATTTGCAGCAGATGACGATATAGATGACATAATTACTTCTCTTTTTTTAAGTTTTTTATAGTTGAAAATGATCTGATAGAAAGATAAATGTTAATCCGCCTGAGGGCGGATTAAAAAAAGAGAAGCTAATACAAGGTTTTGCGCGACAGAAAACGAGGAGACAGGGAGAGACGAAGTCTTCCCTTCACTCACTGAAAAAGGCTGGATGTTAAAACCTTTTGTTTTCATGGAAAATATTGTAACACGAGATGCTCGTTTTTATCAATAGCCGACATATCTAGAGTTACGAAAGGGAGTTCCGAGATGGTAGGATCGCTTGTGGCGAGCAGGATAAAATGATCAGCGACCTAATGCAGAGGCTTCTGCAAAACGTTTGCTCATGGCTATGGTTAAGTAATGACCGACACTGAGATTCCCGATAATGATCGTCCGTCCGGGAGGGGCACTGACCCTCTCGGTATAGACGGTACTATGGAAAGGAGAGGAAATGATTTTTGCAAATGTCTTGCTTGTAAGAGTGGTGAATATGTTCTTTGCATAAGTTTGACTAGCAGATAACTTTTCTACAAGATTCTGCGCAGGTTCTAAAGGAACAGAAGGGAAGCGAGAATAACAGTGATATGAAGTGCAGTATATCATGGCAAAAATAATGGCATATATATTGCTTATTCAGCTACAGGAAAGTTTGCCGATGGGCCGATGGAGTGATATTTAGAAGCATTTAGGATTTTTGACTGGAAAGATTCGTCACTTTCGTCTATGATTTTTTTTCAAAAAAATTCTTTCCAAAGGGTGCTTATGTTCAAAAGCGAAGTCATTAAAAAGCTTCAAAGTCATTTTGACAGTCTTGTTCAGACCACACCTGAAGAAGGAATTGAATTTTGGTTTGCTCGAGACTTGCAAGAACCTCTTGCAAGAACCTCTTGGATATGCGAGATGGGAAAATTTCCTTATCGCGATTATGCGTTCTATAGAGTCTTGTAAAACAACAGGCTGTGATCCTAATGACCATTTTCGTGGCGTCACGAAAATGGTCCGTTTAGGAAGCGGTGCCGAACGAGCCATCGAAGACTTTATTCGGGATATAGGTTTCGAAAATGCGTCTATTCCTTTATGAATTTGAATCGAGGAATGAGGTGGCCGTCTATTAAGACGCTCTCGATAAACATCGTCACGGGACGAACCCAAATCCCCCCTTCTCCATACAAAGCTTGGTAGACAACGAGTTCTTCAAGCGTTTCGCTATGCCGAGCAATGGCAAGGACTTTGTAAGGCATTTTCTTGTAGTGTTCGTAAAAACCCCCTACGACTACAGATTTGGCAGCTGAAGAGAGAGGGGGAAGCGATTTTGTCATGCGGATTGCTTTACTTTTCAGATTTTTGAGAACGTAAGAGGTAGGCTTTTTTAATGGTAAACCGGAATTTTTCGCTAAGTGCATCGACTGATAGTTCTTTATATCCCCCATTTTTAACGATCTCAAGATTTAATAAAAAAGAAACTGTTGGATCGTCTTGTTCCAGAATCACAATTCGAGAAAATTGAACAAGTTCTGATTGAGTTAAGAAATTTTGCAGACTTGAAGATAGAATTTCGTAGGAACGCATTTCTTTAGGATTTAGCCAAGGGGCAGCGAGCACTATGTCCCATTTTTCCAACACATCTGCTCGTAAAAATAACGCGCATATCAGTAGGTTGCCATGTTCTTTTTCCATGCTTTTGATAGCAGATTTGACCTTCTCTATTATTTCGCTCATAGTTTCCCTAAGAAAGCTGCAGTAGCTTCGATCATAAGTTTTACATCTTCAGGACTCTGTTTTTTAGAAGAGTAACGGATTTCAGGATCCCATTTGGTAATAACCAACCATTCGGCTATGAATAAAGAATTCTTTTGTTTTTCCATCCCAGAAAACCGAAGTAGCTCGTCAAACTTGTGTGTTTTAAAAGACTTATATTCTTGTCCTTCACTGTAATATTCGTCCCAGTCAAGAGTTTTGCAGGTTTTATGCTTTAACCCCATTTCTACAGCATACCCGCAAAGATAAAAAGCTCCTTCGAATCGACCCTCTTTAAAAAGAGCTCTTGCATCTTCTAACCTTTCTTGAGCTAGTTCAAACAGCTCTTTCGGGGTCAAGTTTTTCATAAAAAAATAAGGCAAAATGTTTTTTAGGAAAATGGTCGCACAAATTGCCTCTTGCGATCAATGAAATTCTTAAGAGATTGTCAGTGAAAAAGTTGTTGTTGTTTTTGTTCTGTTCGTATTAAAATCTGCGCTTAAAAAATAGAGTTATAATAATGCATCCAGTTCATGAAAGTTCGCCAATTACGAATCAATTTATTTCTGCAATTGAAGAGGGGAATGTAGAAAGAGTGAGAGCTATCTATGAAGAACAGCGGGAAGCTTTGCGTGGGGATCCACGCTATGTGATGGCTGCTATAGAATTGGACCAAAGAGAGGTCATCCAATTTTTGATCGATCAAAAGCAGATAAAACCCGATGACGGCGCAAGGGCGATCTATGTTGCTGCGAAAACCGGGAAAGTTGAAGCTGTGCGCCTCCTTTTACAAGGGGGATTTGATGGGAATCGAGCATCAGATCAGTGCGGAAATGGCCTTCTCCATCATGCAGCTGAAATAGGGAATAGGTCCCTTCTCAATGTGCTGCTGAAAAGTGGGATCCGTCCAAATTGTGAAAATAGGTTGGGCTATACCCCCCTTTATTTGGCAATCCTTTCTGATCAAGCGCACATTGCTCATATACTCATCGATAATGGCGCCAATATCAATCATAGAAGTGAGTCAGGGCTAACCCTTTTTGAAATAGCCCGTGTTACAGGTGGGCACGAAAAAGTAGCTAGATTTTTGGCTTATGAGGGGTGTCAGCTACCGACGGGGGATCCTGGCGCTGAAATCCTCGATGCAGTCTATGGACGCAATTTTGAAAGGCTTGTCGCATTTTGTAATGAAAATAGGGAAGATTTTGCAGAGCTTGGCCCTACGTTTCTTTTGTTGGAGGCTAAGGAGGGAAGGGTAAAACATGTCGCTTTTCTTATTCAGCAGGGGGCGGATGTCAATGCAAATTGCGCCCTTTATGAAGCGAGCATCAAAGGGCATGAAAACGTCGTGAGACTTTTACTTGAAAATGGGGCAGATCCTTACTTAAGACCCCCAGGTTGTCAAACAGCCATGTATGAGGCATTAAAGGAGATGCATAAAGATCTTGTTCGACTCTTTTTAGAACATGGCGTCATTGAAGAAGATGAAGAGAGCCCAATGATGTACGATCGACTTAGCTACTGGGGGGATATGCCCCTTTTTCAGCTGCGCATCAAAAAAGAGATGGGGCTGCTAAATGCAGATGATCGGGGACACACCTTCTTACACTATGCAGCTGGGCGCAACCAGGTCGCAATGCTTGAACCGCTTGTTTGTGCTGGGGGGTGGCTTGATGCGCCAACTTTCAGTGGTTTTACGCCACTTTATGTAGCAGCTTTTAATGGTGCAATGAAAGCGTTTACAAAACTTATCGCGTTGGGCGCAGATATAAACTACCAAAATGAGGCAGGCGAAACTCTTTACCAAGTCGCTGTAAGAGAAGGGCATGAAGAAGTTGCATTTGCCTTAAAAGAGGCTGGATGCAGATTGCCAGAAGAAGAAACGGAAGCAGTTGTAGCAGCTGAAGCAAAAGAGGAAGTCAATGCGATAATAGCAGCCGAAGCAAAAGAGGAAGATGATTTTTGGGAGACGCAGATCCAATCTACGAAAGGGAGACGGGAGAAAGCTTTTGCATGCATAGAAAATGGGGAAAAAGCGCAGGCGGCCATTTCGGTAGATTTGGGACAAGTGGTGAAAACAAACGAGCTGATTGAAAGTGGAGAGAGGCGGCATGAAAAAAGAGTGCAAGACCTTGTAGCGGTAAAACAAACTGCAGAAGAGGAGCTATTCCAGGCCCAAATGAAAGCGCTTGAAGTGGCAAGTAGCAAAAAAGAGGAAATTAAAAAGAAAGAAAGAGCAGATCTTGCTTTTGCAAGTGTGAAAAAGTAATGAGTTGCACGACAGAAACGTATATCTCAACAAGCACAGTGAGGTCTTGTCAGATCCACTTAAGAGGGGTTGATCTTGCAGGAGATTTAAGAAATCTTTTCCAAAGGTATGCTTCTTGGAAAGAAAAAGAGAGCTGTTCAAAAAGGCTTTTTGATTGGGAAGAAAGAGCCGTTCATCTTTTGGAAGAAGGCGATACGCAAACGTGCTTGCAGGAGCTAGAAGCGATTTTAAAAGAGGGGAACCTATTTTCCTTTCTTCCTTGTAAGCCAACTCTTTGTAAAAAGATTTCTTTAGTGAATGAAAATCGGCAAGTGCTTCTCCATTCTGAAACGCCCGTTATCTTAGAAGAGGCAATTGTTGCGGCCTATCAAGAGTTTTCAGGGTTAAGGGTAGATGTTGAGCCGCATTCCTTTCTCCGCGCTCTTTTGGATGAAAGGGATCGTTGGAAAGAGCGTGAAGAGGGGGAGAGGCTTGAGAAGACGGTGAGTGAAACAGCCTTTTTACACGACATGACAGATGAGGGGAGAAGAATTGATTTTGCAAATCTCATTTTGCCTGTTAATGAATTTATCATGGAAGAAGTGGAAAGGATTGCGCAAAGAGAACTTGAAGAAGAGATAGCGAAAGAGGGCGTTTTTGCAAGGGAAAAAGAGAGGGCAAGGGAGTATGAGAAAACGCACTACGCACTTTTGGAACAGTTGAGAAAAGACTCTTGCGTTGCGATAGAGACTCTGGAAGCAAAACTTGAAAGCGGAAAAATGAAACTGCAAGCTCTGCAAAAAGAAAGAGAAGAGAGTCAGATTCATTTAAGTTCGGCAAGGCAAGAGGTCGATTCTGCAATGCTTGAGCTTCCTAAATTACAAGAAGAGGCTCGAAGAGCCTTGATTGCATATGAATGTTACAGGATGAAAAGAAGATGAATCCCGTTGCTGAAAAATACTACAAAGCCTACACCGATGCTCTACCTATTTTTGATCGCTATAGAGAGATGGAAGATCCTTTGGCTAAAGATCTTTTTGCTTGGGAAGCAAGAACATTTATGAGTTTGAGAATGATCCTCGACGATGAAGTGATTGGGGATGAGGATAAAGAAAATAGGCTCATAGAGACAGCCAGAAGTTGCATCCAGATTTTCGATCAGATTTTTCGCGCGCAAATCAACTTCTCTATATTGAAAAGTCCCTATTTTGTGGATGAGATGGAAGCCTACGATTTTGTCAATCGGTCGTTTGTAAAATTGGATGTAAAACTTACTTGGAATTTTGAGACGCTTTCTACCTATATGTCTTTTGTGCAAATCGACCAGGAGATCTACGGGGTAGATAAAAAAGAGATTAAGATCAGTGAAAACTTTTTTGCAAAAGAGCTTTGCGAGTGGAGGAAGGGGTTAGAAAACCCTGTTGCTGAAATTCCTAAAAGTGAAGCTGCCTCCCTTTTAGATGCGCTTGTAGAGTCTCATGAGATGAAACCTGAAGTGATTGCAAACTTTCTTCGCAGGGCATCAGGCGCCATTTTCTCTGCAGTTTCTATAGAAAAAAGTAAGCAAAAGCAAAGGGAAAGAGTAGAACGGATTGAGCGGATGCGCGCGGAGAGAGCGGAAAGAGCTGCAAGAAGAGAAACGGAAAAGGTTCAAGAAGAAAAGCGCAAAGAGGAGCATGAAGCCTTTATGAAAGAAGAAGAGGCGAGTCACGAAAAGGCGCGAAGCGCGCAAGAAGAGAAAGTTGCCGAAGAGATTCGTGAGATAAAGAAAAAAACGGAAAGAGAAAAAGCCCATGTTGCTGAGATGAAAAAAGAGGCAAGTAAGATTCAAGAAGAGGCAAAAAGCGTTTACGAAGAAAGAAGTAGGACAGTGGATCAAAATCTTGCTTTAGGGAAAAGGGAAGTGGACGCCTTTTACGAGAGAAGGAAAAGGCAAGAGTATGGAGGCGTTAGAGTGATGCAGCAAATAGATCGTAGATCTCGCGGATTTTGTCTAATTTTGTAGGGGGAAAATGTCAATTGTTGCACGTGTAGAAAGAACATTAGTAGGTATTGAGAAGATGGTGAGCTCTGATGAGAGTGAGGTTGATGAGATGCAGACTAAAGTAGATGAGCTTGAAAAGAAAAATAGAGAGCTTCGCGAGCGGTTGATTGAGTTAAGAAAAGCGCATGATTGCGAAAGGATACAAGAAGGAAAGACTTTAGAGAGGCTCTCCTCTACACTTTCTTTAGTGAAGCAAATTTACGGGGAATTGCAAAAATGAATCCGATTGCCCTTTTTACAACTCCTAAAGAAGCAGCTCTTTGCCTACATGAACTCAATCTCACGTTCCTTGATGAGTTAGAAGAGACAGCTCTTTTTCTTACTGAGGAAAATGGGGAGCTTGAGAGGGAAATTGAAAAAGAGCTTGCAAGAAGAGATCTTGAGAAAAGGGCGTTTCTCATTGAGAAAAAACTGTTAGAAGAGGCGATTACTCAAGTTGGGAGGACGCAAAATGTAAGGGGGATAAAAGAACGATTAAAGGTGCGTTTTTTTGAAGCGATGGAAACGCTTCCTGAAGGATTTGCAAGAGAGAAAATGAGCCTTTTTCCCGATGCAAAGATCTCTTCTATTCCTTCCCATTATTGGGCTTTACCACTTAAAGAGCTTTTGCAAAATTTACTTAACGATGATTTTTACGCGGGAAGAGCCTTGCAAGTGGAGATTGCAAAAGAGGAGCTTTGCGCCTTTTCCTTTTCAGAAAGGGGGAAAAAAGCATTTCCTAAAGCGCCGCTCTCTTTAGCAAGGGCACTTTTTTTGGAGAGAATGCAGTGTGGAGAGATATCGGTAACTTTAAAATTACACGCCAAAAAAGAGGGGGAGCTTTTTCTATTAGAAGGAGATGAGTGTATAACAGGGGAACTTTTTTGGTTTTTTTTAAAAAAAGAGGCAACAGCTCCTACGCCGCTTTGGAAATTACGACTTGAATTTCCCTTCTCAGATTTTCCTTTGAGCACAATGGAGGGGTGGGAGAAAAAGGATCTTCTCTTGACGCTAGCTTCCCATTGGATTGAAGAGAGCTCCATCGTCATCAGTAGCGAGCAGTTTGAGTCAAGCAATTTGGATGCACATGTTCAGCTTGTCCTACAAACCTTTGGCTTTACTTCAGAAAAAAATGGCTATGATGAGATGCCGATTGAGATGAGTTTAAGACTTGAGAGTAAAAGTCTTGATCAACGCATTGAAGCTGCAGAAAAAGAGGGGGAACAGCTTCACGTAAAAAGAAGAGAGGAGATCCATCAGTTACAGCTTTTACTTAAAAAACAGCAGTTACAAAATAGCCTAGACCTAAAAAGCCAAATGGAGGCGCCTGCCTATAGAGATCAGCTTGCCTATTTTTGCAACGGACCTTTGAAGGTGAAGCGTCCTGTGGATGAAAAGGCATGGTCCTCTTTTCGAGGAAAATTTCAGTGGAGAGGAGTTCTAGGGCCAGATACGGAAAGAGCTAAAGAGTATCTTTGCTCAAAAAAACTTTGCCCCCCCGATGTCGACATGAGACAATTTTTAGAAAGGGAGAGACTAAAAGGCCATTTTGCTTTTCTAACGGATAAGGAAATACGCTCTTTTCCAAAAGAAAAACCTCCTGAATCGGCGTCTTTTGATGAACAGGTTGGCTACAACCGAGCCGTGAGAAATTTTTTTAGAGACAATTCCTATGCAATACGGTTCATTCTCCCTTTAGAAAATGGTCCCATCACAGAGACCCTTGTCTTAGCCTCTTTACTAGAAAGACATTATGCAGGGCGTCTTGTTGCAACGGCGAGCTTTCAAGAGGGGTTTTTAGAAAAAAATGAGCAGATCGTCACAGTGAGATGGTATCTAGTCAATCCTAGATCCTATGCGGAAAAAGAGTTTTTTGAAACTCGGGGCTATATGCCGAGCGATCTGATCCAAGAGGAGAGATGGGCTCTTTCCTTTTCTTGTACGGGGATGCCAGATACTCCCACATTTCTTCTTGAGTATGAAAAGTGCCCTCTTGAAAAGGGAGGCGCATGGATAGATGCCGAGAGTTCTGATCAGAAACTATCTGGGACTGAATTTTTGCTAGAGAAGATGAAAGAGAGTTGGGTAAAGAGAAAACTGATCTTTTTAGAGGAAAAAGCGCCTCATGAGCTAGATGCATTTCTTGCAAGAAGGGTTGCAAAGATGCAAGCAACGCCTCTTAAAAAAAGCGCGCGATATGAAGAAGAGGCCAGTAAGAGCCGCGCTTTTGAGCCTTTGCATTTTATTGAAAATGAGGAGGAAAAAGCATTTCTTCAAGGCTTACAAGAAGAGGTGCGCTCCAAAAGGGAGAGGCTTTTAGAGATTCGGCAAAGAAATGGGGAAGAAGAGAGAAAGATAGAGGATAAAAAAGAGTTCCTTCAAAGAAGGATTGCTTGGGAGGCGCTATATTCTCCAGGAAGGATTGATCGTAAACAACTCCTCTCCTATCAAGGATCAAAATTTGTAACGACATTTAAACATTTAGAAGGGGAAAAATTTAAGGATATCGACTATTCCTACTATCCAGCAAGTAGAAGAGAAAAAAAAGACGCAGCTAGCGAAGAGAGAAAAAAAGCCTTGTACGTTCTTGGCCTTGAAGATGAGGCAACCTTTATAGAGATCAAAAAAGCCTATCGAACACTTTCCCTTGTGCACCATCCAGATAAAGGGGGAAAGGCTCATCTGTTTGACCAGATTGCAAGGGCTTATGAAACTCTTTGTAAAGAAGAGGAGAACTTTTTGTTAGATGTTCACGATATGGATGGGACCTTTACTTTAGTGAATAAGAGGTTAAAAACCTTAAGGAATGACCCTCTTTTTTCAGAAGAGGAGATCTCTCAAAAAATTGAAGAGCTTGCCCATTTCGTAGAGGAACTTTCAGGTCTTGATTTTCAAAAGATTGAAGATCCGTTGCTACGTTTATTTTTAGAAAAAGATGTGAAAAGTGTAAAGACGCTTTACAGGTATTACGCAATTTCTCTTGAGCTTTTGCAAATGAAATATCCCCCTGGGAAAATTGCTTTGAATCAGATCGACTTTTTGCAAGAGAGCATTGAAAAAATCGATCTTTTTAGAAAAGAGGCGACAACTCTTTTTTGGACAAGAAAGTCGATGAACTTTTTCAATCATTTGGTTTTAACGCTTCATCACAAAACGGTAAGCTTCACAAGAACTTTGTTTCAGCTCTTGATTGGAAATGATCAAGTAGAAAGGGCAAAAGAGTCTTGGACTCGAGCAGTCAAAATGTCAACGTTTGACCCAATGAAAAAAATGGAGGCAGAAGTTCTTTCCCAAGGAAAAGAATTTCAAAGACAAGTGGATGCGATCAAGAAGAAATTGGGAATAAAAGAAGAAGTGTATGAAAAACATATTCGGGAAGAAAAAATTTCGCTCGATGAGAAAGAAGTTGTTCACACATATAAACAGGCTCTTTTTTCAGGGCTTGAAAAACCTGATAGGCAGCATCAAGAAGATTTGAATGCGGCGGCAGATGCGCTTTCTCAAGAAGAGTCAAAAAAGACGCTTTTTGCAATTGCTCAGCTTTTGGAACATGAGGAGATCTCTTTAGAGTTAAAAAGGGCAATTGAGAGATTGCAGGAAATCGACGTAAACGGCTTTGAAGAGGCTAAGAAAATCGATAGGGTTGCTGCAAAGATAGCAGCTCAGCAGCATAGAGAGAAAAAAGAGGTACTTCAAGATCTTTTATACACCTTTTTAAAAAGGGAAAAAGTTGAGCCTCCTCCCAATGTGGAGGAGAGCACCCCGATTGGATTGCAGATAAAAAGGCTCTATGAAGAGATCGATAAGCAATACGCATTTTTTAATGAAATAGAGGTTACATGGCTACGATTACAAGAGTAGAAACGGCTCAGAAGAGCTATAGAATTCATCTAGAAAGTAAGCCCGTTGAAAAAAGGATTGAACATCTTTTGCAAAGAGCTCCTTTAGAATTTCAAGGCTTAGAGCCGAATGGAGAAAATCTTGCCCGCCTGATTTTACTCTATTTGCAGCCGATGTCTATGCAACTAGATGGGAGAGATGAAGAAGAAGGACTTAGCTGTTTAGAAGAACTTGGGGAGATGGAGCTTTTAAGCCAAGAGCTTTCCCTGCAAGACACAATCACTTCTACAATGAGACCTATTTTTTCAGAAGAAGAGATTGAAAAGGTGAGAGCCTTATTGCAAATGCGAGGGGGGAAGGAAAAAGACCTTCTTCGAACGGTTGTCTTTTTGATGAGGCAAAATGCTCCCTTTTACGATAAGGGGCTTTCCATTTTAGAACAGTATGTAGAAGATCCCGTCTCCTTTTACGAAGAAAATATGGCTCCAGAAAAAGTGATTGCCAAAGCTAAGCAAGAGCTTGATAGAGAAGGAGAGAGAAAGGCGCAAAAGATGATCCAAGAGGCAAAAGAGCAATCGGCAAGGTTTTTGTCTGCAGCCTCCGCTTGTAAGGAAAGTCAACGGGCGGCAAGTGAAGAAAAACATGAGATCTTTTCCTACGCAAAAACCGAAGTGGATCAGAAGACGCATCGATTAGGAGAAGCTCTTACACAAGCAAATGAACTTCTACGTAAGGCAAAAGAGATTTGTCAAGAACATCGAAGGGAGCGGCAAGCAAATTTCAAAGAGCTTCTATCTGATCTTGAGGCGCTATGAGTGGGATTGGAGACGCGCTGAATTATTTCTTAAACCTAGATCCTGAAAAAGTGAGTCAAGAAGCTCAAGATGAGCAGGCAAAGATCTTAGAAGAGTTAAAAAAAGTGTTGCAGGGAGTTGTCGATCGCAAACAAGAGGGGATTGCAAGCACACTTGAAGAGCTATTGAAAGAGCTAGAAGAGATCAATGGACTTGGCGTTTTAGAGAGCCAGATTGGAAATCTTAAAATAACAAAGGTTGGAATTTCAGAAGCAACTGAAGAAATAAACAAAGCAGTTCGGGTTGCAAAAGATGTTTTAAGAACGGAAGTAAAGCAAAATAGTGCGCTTCGGCAAGAGTTACGCGACTTGCAAAGAAAGATATCTCACATGCCTCCCACTCACAGCGGATTGGGCTTTGTCGAAGAGATGGGGGCAAGGGTAAGTGGCCGAATTGCTAGAGAGTGCAATCCAGATAGACCTGCTCAGCGATCTTTAGGGGAAATCAAAGAGAAGATGGGGCTTTTATACCACTCGTGATTGAAGAATTTGTTTTAACGCAAAGACGCAAAGTCGCAAAGATTATGATTCATCTTTGCGACTTTGCGTCTTTGCGTTCCAATTCTTCATGTTGTTTCGGTATAGCTTCAAAAGAGATGATGAAATGAGTATTGCAGCATTGGACCGCAAGGTTTTGGCTTTGAAAGCGGTGATTAAGGCTTCTGGGTTTGATAATGAAAGAGTGCGGTTAGATGAGTTAATCGATACGTTTCTTACAGAATATAGGGAAGAACTATTCAATCCTTTTAAGTTAAGAGCTACCCCTTTTGATGAAAGAAAGATTTTAAGGAAAATGGAACGGATAGAAATAGAACTTGAAAACCCCATTTTTGAAGTTTTTAAGAGAGTATACCAAGGGACTTTAAATACCCCGAGGTGGTTTGAAGAGGCAATCGGTGTTCAAGCCTATTCGGGAAATGGCTTTTGCCTAAAAGAGGTCATGGCAAATGTTCAAAAAGAAAAACTTGTAAGAAAGGGTTATTCAATAGAAGAGGCCTCTTTAAGAGTGCGGATCGATTCTGAACTTGGCCATCTTGATGAGTTTTTAAAAAATACAAAGCAAAGTGACCTTTTAACTCAAAAAATCAAATCTTGGGCTCTTCTTTTTCATGAACACTTAGCAGCAGCTGTTGAGTATACAAGCGTTGTTCCAGAGTTTATCTCTTTAATGCAAGGCTATGTAAAAGGGCTTGATCTCGATCCTCTTTTAGGAAGTGATGGGAAAACATATGGGACGATGACCTACGCGCTCTACCTTATTTCTTGCGATCCGATATATAAAAAAAGATCACCATCTGCTCCTTTAAATCCAAAAACTTTCTATGTGATGCCCCATTTCGTTGCAGGCGCTCTTGTGAAATGGCTTGTTTCTCATGGGGTTGATCTTGGGATCGATGAGGTAGAAAAAAGATACCGCGCACTTCAAGCGCTACCCGATTTTCCGATCGATCTCCCTCCTCCAAAAGGGGTGAGCTCTTATCAGGCACAATATGAGGGCTGGATTGCCGATTTGAGAAGGATCGATAATCTATTGAAAAAATCAGCTCAAAATGACCCGTTATCTATAGAGTTAAGGAATTGGCATCAAGCTTGTGTGCGTTTTACAAAAGAGGAGAATTTTCAAGAGTCTTTACTTACCTATATTCCAAAACTGCAAAACCTTTTGCAAGATTCTCTCTGGCAGATCCCTTTGGACGCGAGAGCTTTTTTAGGAAGTGATGGGCATCTCTATGGGGAAAAGTCACTCAGTGTCTATCTTTCTTGCCACGGCGTGCAAATAACTTCTCCTGTCGACAAAGACAATGTGACTCCTTTTACTGTAAAGCCGCATGTGAGCGCCCGTTTTCTAGTTGAGCTTCTTCAGACAAGAAATGCCTATATCCCTTGTAAGGAGCTCGATGAGCTTTACAATGTGCTGAAAAGAGAAAAAAGGCTTCCCAAACTTCCCATAGAGAAAGTAGCCCCTCGAGTTGCGCCAGCTTCTACAGAGGCGCCGCCCCCTCCTCCTCCACAAGATGTTCCCCAAGAAGAGACTCCAAAGGATTGGGAGTCTATCTATAGAGAGCTCACAGAGCGTGCAAAAGCGATGATTGATAAGGAGAAGAGAAGAGCTGCAGTGATTGAGCAAGAGATCCAAAAGCTCGATGTGGAAATTAACGAACTGGAAGAAGAGGAGCTTCTTGCTGAGGAAGAACTTGCATCCATGCAACAAGGAATTGATGAAGAGAGAAGAACAAGAGTGCTTTTAAAGCAAGAGATTGCTAAGCTCAAAGCCCTCGAAAAGAAAGTCGAGAAAGAATCTTTAAAAGGACTTTTGAGGGGAGTTGGGATTGCCATTTGTTCTGCAGTCTTAACGTATGTGACAGGCGGCGCTGTTCTTTGTTCCCCATTAGGTGCATCGGGAGTGAAAGCAAGCGTTGCTGTTGCTATTTAAAAAAGGAGAAAAGTCATGAGTTCTATTTCAGCATTTGACGCAGTACAAAGACTTCAAAAAACGATGGACTATTGTAATAAAGATATTGATAGCAGACTGTTTGAAGATGTCTCTTCCCATAAAAAAGAGAACGTGAAAGACGAAATGCAAGGCATATTGAAGTACGCCAATCTTCAGATTCGTGAGATATCAAAGCAAGCGGGAGACCAAAACGGAAAAATTTTTGAGATCTTTGACCAGGCCCAACAGGGAATTTTGAATGCGAGCCTCAATTTTTCTAGAATGAACCGAGACTATGACAGAACTGCTGAAGATATATTTGCGCGAACCTATGCAAATGTGACAAGACGCGATGCTCTTGTCATTCGGTGTGGAGATGCTCCATTCCATGTGAAAGATCAAAGCTGTTATGAAAAGAACGCGAGTCTTTTGGAAGGACCAGTTGGTGAATTTGAGCCGCCTTCTTTTCTACGTAAGGTCGTTTACGAACTAGGAGAAATGGCAAAAGCAGCAGAGAAGCATCCAACCCCGTTTTAATTATGGCAGTTATGATTGATCTTGGAGCAATTGGAGAAAATAGTATAGACCCTTCCTTGCCCACAGGATATTGCACGGAAGATCTAGAAGAGTGTGATCTGCAAAAAGCGCACGGTAAACAGCTTGTGCACAAGGCCATCCAATCGGCAATCCAATCTCTTTCTGCAAGTTATACTGTTGGCGATTATTTAGTGTTGGATCATCTATTTACTGAAAGTGCGATCATGCAGGCAAGGCTTACAGAGGAATTTTCTTTTGGAAATGCTATGTATGCGCAAGGGTGCATGAAGACGTTACATGCTTTTGAGTCTCATTCTGCAAAGCTAGAAGCTCTTGATCTACATGATGACCATTTTGGTGTAGGGGATGTTTTTGCTGATGCTTTAGCATCTGCTATCTCCCATAAATTGCCGATAAAAAGTGCGCTCGGTGTTTTTTCTTACGGAGTTGCAAAAAATAACGAAGCTCCTTGCGCCTCTGAAGCAGTTGCTGGAGGCATTGCGCATCTTGTTTTAGATACAGCTGTTGAGTCTGCAGCGGAGACAATTGCCGATATAGCAATTGAAGCGGGAATTGAAGGTACAGTTGTCACTGCTTTTATCCCTAAGTATTCTGTAGTGCCAGTTGTGATCGGGGCTCATGTTGTTCGAATCATTAGCGATATCGCTTTAAAAAACCTTCCCAAAGAGGAAAATTTCCCTCACTTTAACAATGTCCATCTCTATGCTGGAGATTGTGCGTGTGGGAGTGTGCTGGAAGCAAGAATTCTTCTTTCAGCACTTAGACTTCCAAGCGTTGCATTAGAAAAAGTGCACCATCTCGTCGTCGATTTCTTAGCTCCCCCTTTAAATAGAATAGGGATAAACAATGAAAATATGGGGAAAGTCATAGAGATCTTTCAAGCTGTTGGCGAGTCTATTTTAGAAAATGCGGAGGCTCACTCTAAAAGAGTTGTGGAAGAGGAGAATGCGGGACCTATCGATCTTGAGGTAGGCTGGGACTAAGGGCCGTTAAACAATAACTTGAGGTAATTGCAAAATTAACAAAACGGATTGATTCCCTAGAGCGAGATCAACAATAGAAAGGATGGAACGATATAACGATAAAGAAATTGCTTAGGCTTTGCCGCGTTGCCGCTCCGCGGGGCGTTGTTGCATTAATCGGTAAAAATTAACCGCCGAGCACACCGAGAGCACCGAGAAGAAGTTAGACGATTATTCGACGAATACCCTGCTTTAATATTCTGACATTAAAATTTATCCATAGCCCCACTCGACATCCTGAGAGCTTCAGATAAGTGATCAATTGAGCTTCGTGCACTTTGGTCAAGTCTGCATTTGCAGTCACTCACAGGAGATTGTGATGTCCCTTCTAACGGAAAATTCAATATCTGATGCAGAGGCTGCTATGGAGCTGACAGCTGTAATACCAAAGACGGTGAAAAGAGGATATGGAGACGGCGCATATGACAAAAGTGGATGTTACAAGAAATTTCAAGAACTTGGAATGGATTGGATTACTCCTCCGCAAAGAGGAGCTATATTGTACGATCTGAAGAATGAGCCGTGGATGGAACAACGAAATGATGCGATAAGAGTGATTGCGGGGTTGGGCAATGATGAAGAGGCTCGAAGTATTTGGAAAAAGTTAACTGGGTACCACCAACGTTCTCTTGCAGAAACCGGGG
>DATECD010000017.1:0-2357 GCA_035287065.1 Chlamydiales bacterium
CGACCTTTCCGCCCATGCCGCCCATGCCGCCCCTGCCGACCTTGCCGCATCGTCAAATTCTTTTTCAAAAATATCAGTATACCAAGCAATCTTTTTTGGCCTTTTCAAACCAAAGAGATCATACGTCTTCAGTAAACACTCCTCTGCTTTTTTCTTATCAAGCACAAAATCTTTCCGTTCAGCATTGCGACACATTCTCTCAATGAGGTCAGCGGTCTTTTGGGAATAGGGGGGAGACATAAAAAGAGATTAAAGGACTAGTCAACGACCTTTCTGGTCGTGGAGCTGAAATGATCCACCTCCCTCTCGGGAACCTGACGATAGTAGCCAGGGGTTATTTCAAGAGGCAAATGGTCTGAGGTATGCGTCAATCTCGCCTCTTTCAGAAAAGCAATGACCCGCTCTTCCCCATCTTCCTTGATAATCATGTCAGCGCAATGAAGGTCATGAGTAGAGCCAGTTGCTTCACCTCTGGCAACCGTATAGATATTCTCATGCTCAATTTGTTTGCCCTTGAAGGCTTCAAACTCTTCTTTGCTGATGGGATGAAGATTGACATCGCCTTGGCGTATAAATTTAATGTTGTTAAGTAACATCTGAAGGGTGGTTAGGAAGAATTAAGATTTTTTCTTTTGTTCTTGTAAAAGTTGTGCTATTCCCATCGCCATCCAGTAGTAGGCCGTTCGTGTTGTGTCTGGCATAAGATGGGTATTATCAATCCTGGTGAGAGAACAAGGATGGGGATTTGTCGAACCCCTTTCTGGCTGGGCAATCTCCATATATTCATCAATCAATCTTCTTGCGAGGCTTTTTCTCATATTCTCCTAAGTTTAAGATTCTAAAAACATCATCACTTCCTCATAAAGGTCTTTATCGCGATCCTCGTTCACTAGGGACAGCTTGAAATCAGACGACCCTAGACACCGGAGCCTCAAGTACCAGTACTTACCTGTTCGGCAATCGAAGCCTGCGTCTACGTATTTTACCATCTTCCCTTGGCCAAAAGCATCGTGGTTCTTCTTAATGTATCGGAGGAGGTGTTCAAATTGGTGTTTGGTCATGGGCATTTGGGTTAATGAGCCGGCTCTGTTTCTCCATGTTCTCGTTGTGAGTCTTCTGGCGTCACACAGCGGCGACAAAGCCCTGTGTGTTCGATGCTTATCCCCTCTTCGTCCCAGAGGCGGAACTCTCCGTGACACCGATTACAATATGCTCTCATACCCCTATTTACAAAAAAAGATTAAGACGTTTTTTCAACGATTTCCCATTTTTTTTCCTTGAGAATTTTTTTTAGCCTCGGGATTATCCATGAGGCGGCGCATGAGGCCCAAGCTGAGTAATGAGCACCCCCAATCCCCAGCACTCCGCACATTTGCTTGGCGTTGATCTCGCCTCGGAGATACGAGAGCATAAGATCCTGCTCTTGCTCCCCGCACTCAAGCACCCTTCCACCGGGATTGGACTGCTTAGCCTTAGATGTAAGATCCATATAATAAGATTAAGAATGATTTTATTCTACACTTTCCAAATCACAAGTCAAACATTTTCTTTCTATAATACAAAATACTTTTTTCAAGAGGGGAGAGCAGCCACTTCACATAACTACTCTTTCCCTCCTGAAAGAAATACTAAGCTTAGAATAGCCGTCCAGCATGAGACAGCACCCATAAATCCGATCATCTAGATTTTTTTAATAGCTGAGATAACACGGGACGCGATTTCCATTACACCTGAATTCACCTCGGTCTTGAAAAACATACTCAGTTCTTTTTTAACTCTCCTTGAATCGGATTTATTGGGACACTTAGGAGTAATCACCCCTTGCGACCGCTTAGATGTTCCCCTCAACCATTTCTTCATGTTCTTGAAGCTAAAATCTCCTCAAAGAAAATCCGCACACCGTCCACTTCCCCTTCTTTTTGAATAAACCGGGCCATCTCATCGACTTTCCGTTGATCAATAATGAAGAAATCAGGGAACTTACGCCATACAAGAGCCCTGTCGACCACTTCTCCTTTCCACATCTTTTTAAGCGATGTGACACCTGTTTTCGTTCTCGTTGTTCTCTCGGGAGCTGAGACAGGCATAAAGGTTTTCTCCTTCATCTGAGAGGATTCTTCCAAAATCTTTTCTTGCTCTCTTTTTTTATATTCCAGCATCTCTATATCCAAGCGGACAACGAGGGTAGTAAGAGGGTCTGTTTGTTCTTTAAACAGATCGTTTATCTCCCTTTGTTTTATCAAAAACGGAGTGGCCATCAGTTTCCTGGCTTCCTCCAACTTCTTCAATCGTTCTTTTATAATTGCTCTTAACTCCGCGCCTTGCGAATATGTTGTAGAATCGACAATCTCAATAGA
>DATECD010000018.1:0-13907 GCA_035287065.1 Chlamydiales bacterium
CCATTCGAGATCCCAATCCCGTTGTCTTTTTGGAACATAAAGCGCTCTATCGACAACGTCTTTTCTGCGCAAGGCCTGAGCCAACAAGTTCAGAGCTCCTTCCTTTTGGAAAGGCAAAGCGTGTCCGTGAAGGTTCAGATGTTACGCTCATTGCGTGGGGCATGATGGTGGGTATGAGTGTAGAAGTAACTGATCGTCTAGCAAAAGAGGGTATTTCAGTTGAGGTGATCGATCTACGAACGTTAGTACCACTCGATTTTGCAACAGTGCTCGCCTCAGTTCAAAAGACAGGCAAATGTTTGATCCTCCACGAAGCCCCCCGCAACTGTGGATTTGGAGCAGAACTTGCCGCTCGTCTTGTGGAAGAGGCCTTTTTCCATCTCGACGCGCCAATTGTCCGTGTTACAGGGAAAGATTGTCCCGTCCCCTATTGTAAACAGCTTGAAGAAGCCGTTCTCCCTCAACCCTCCGATCTAGAAGAAGCGCTTCGCACCCTTAATAATTTTTAATCATTATACCGGAAGAAATCCATATTCCACTTCATTCATGGAAAAAAAGAGAGAGAGCTTTTCTTCTTTGATTGTAGCTAGAAAGCGATCGATTTTTTCTTTTTGTGAAATAAAGGTAAGGATGATGGGGACGTTCGATGCAAGTTCGAAAAAATGTTCCTCATGTAATTGACCGTGCCTGCCGAAACCTGCAATGGAGCGAAGGATAGATCCCCCTTCAACGCCCATTTCTTTGGCTTTTTCAAGGAGCCACTCATGGAGGAGTTCCCCTTTATGTTTGTGAAATTCATAGGTATGCAGATTCAAACAAATTCCTCGCATGGGTCTCCTTATGAGGTGATAAACTTAAAGACATATACGCCTAAGAAGGTAGAGAGTAAACTGCCTCCAACATGGCCAAGAATAATGAGGGTAAATCCAAGATATTCTTGATCAGAAAATAGGGTAATGGCTTCTCCAGAAAACGTAGAAAATGTTGTGAGCGCTCCTAGAAATCCAGTTGTGATGGCAAGTCTTACATGTTCTGGAAGAAAGGTGTGATTTCGGATGAGCGCAATGAAAATCCCCATGAGAAAGCAGCCCACAAGATTGGCAGTTAAAGTTCCAAGTGGAAGTGTTGGAAAAAAAGAATTGAGTTTGATCCCAAACCACCAGCGGAGTAAAGACCCCAAAACGGCACCGCAGCTCACGGAGAGGATCGTTGTAAAGCTCATCTTATTTTTTCCTTAAAGCTATTTGATAACATACAAATCTTCGTTCCTGTCGTCAACTCTTGAAATTTTATGAGCACTTGCCAAAATTTAGCCAATTGTCTAAAGAAAGAAAAAACCCATCGAAAAAAAACGGGAGTTTGTTGTGATTGGAGAAGAGATCTTGCTAGAGATCGATACGACACTCGATCAACTGATTCAAAATGCAGAAGCGTTACAAAAAGCAAACATCCAAGAGTTATCAGAAACAGAGATTGAAGCGTTTCAAAAGACACAAGAGAGTTTAATCCACCATTTTCTTTACATGGATGGATGTTGGACGGAGAAAAAGAAAAATCTGAAAGTGCTCAACCAACGCTCTGCTCAATGTAAGATTCAGGAGAAATTGGGAAAGTTTGAAAAGCTTAAATCGGCCTGCTCACAAACTCTTTCAAAAGGTTGCTCCAATCGAGCTTCTTTAATTTTGAAGAGAAGATCAAAAAGGCTTCTATATCGAGAATCAGTTTGAAGAATTGGGAAAATTTGCTATCTTTTCATTCTTCTCATGTACGGATTTTGCCCACTTGCTTCTGGATCGAAGGGAAATGCAATTTTTCTCGGCACAAAAAAAACGCGCATTTTGATCGATGCGGGCGGAAGTCTTTTGTCTTTGCAAAAAAGGCTTAGTGAACTTGATGTGGCAATTGAGACCCTTGATGCTGTGTTAGTCACACATGAACATATCGATCATATTCAAGCGCTTTGTCTTCTTTCTGAACGCTACCAGGTCCCTATTTTTGCAAATGCAGAGACAGCAAAAGGGATCGTTTCTTATTTTAAAGAGCGCGCAACTTCTCAAAAGTTTAAAATCTTCACGACAGGGGAGACATTTTCCTTTGCCGATTTAGAGATTCACCCTTTCTCCATCCCTCATGATACACTCGATCCTGTCGGGTTTACCATTCGACACGAAGGGTTGAAATTGGGATTTTGTGCAGATCTTGGCATGGTAACGCCTCTTGTGCGTAAAGAGCTTCAAGGATGCCGTTATCTTTACGTAGAAGCAAATCACCAACCTTCAATGGTGCACTCCAGTCACCGTCCTGCAGTCTATAAAGAAAGAGTTCTCGGTAAACAAGGCCATCTTTCCAATGAGGAGTGTAGGGATCTCATCTTGTCGGTGTACAACAAAGACTTACAGCATATCCATCTTGCCCATCTTTCTAGCGAATGCAATGTCCCAGAACTTGCTTTACGCACTGTGCAAGAGGGGTTGCACCTGCATGGACAAGAAGTGGATGTTTCGATTGCCTATCAAGATCGAGTCTCTAAACCGATCCATTTTGAGATTTAATTCAATTTATGTACGTATCCATCGGGGATCCACTGCACTTCGCAGGGGAGCCCTGCCTCGAAGAGCATCTTTTTTGCGATCTCTTCGCAATGCTCAAGATCGGCATCTGTGTGCTTTGGATCGTGGTGCACGACAAACCACTTTTTGATTTGTGCTGCTTTAATGAGCGCGAGCACGTTGGATAAAGAGGAGTGGCCCCACCCTTTTTTTTCTTGATATTCTTGTGCTGAAAATTGCGCTTCATGAATGAGGAGATCGACTCCGCGGAAAAAAGAGATCACTTTTTCTTCTTTTGCAAGAAGAGAGGGGGGGATTTCATGAAATGGGCCGAAATACCCTTTTAGAAATTCGTGATCTGTCACGTAGCCAATTGTTTCATTGGGAGTGACAATCTTAAATCCATACGTAATTCCGGGATGGCATACCTGGCAGAAATGGAGAGTCACATCTTCCATCTGAACGGGGATTTCTTCAAAAGCGGGAAAGAAGCGGAGGAGCGCTTTGATTTGCTCAAAACCGCCGGGGAAAATTTCGGGAGCAAGAAATTGTGTGAGAAGATCTTTCCCATTTTTTTCTGTTTTGGCGGGAAGCCAAAATGCGATCTCCTGATCTTTTCGAAAAGCAGGCTCAAAAAAAGGGAAGCCGATCAAGTGGTCGAGGTGGGGGTGACCTAAAAAGATCTGGATTTTTTCTTGAGGATTGCGATCGAGCTCAGCTCCAAGGGGGAGGATCCCCGTCCCCGCATCGATGATGAAGTGACATTTGTCATAGCGGATCTCAAGACAGGCTGTGTTGCCGCCAAATTTTGAAAATTGTGGCCCACTGACAGGACAAGATCCCCTTGTTCCCCAAAATTTAAGAAAGCGCATCGGGATCATCCTCATCTAATGGCGCCATTTGCGAAGCGGCAAGAACTCGTCTTGGCTTTGCCCCTTCTTGCGGGCCAATGATCCCATTAGCCTCTAGCTCATCCATCAAGCTAGCAGCTCTTGCATAGCCGATCTTGAGCTTTCTTTGCAGAAAAGTAGTGGAGGCAGCTTTTGCCCCTAAGACAGTTGTTAGCGCCTGATCGTAGAGGGCATCTTTCCCTTCAGAGGGGCTATCTAACGGGAGGTCGGTTGCGCGATAGGTGTCAAAAGAGGGGATCAAATATTGCGGCACCCCTTGTAAGGAAAGAAACTGAACGATGCGGTGGATCTCCTCATCGCTAATATAGACACCCTGAGCGCGCACAAGTTGAGAGCTGCCAGGTGGGAGGAAAAGGAGATCGCCATTGCCTAAAAGACTCTCTGCACCTACTTCGTCGAGAATGATCTGCGAGTTGATGCGGCTTGCCACTTTAAAAGAGATACGGGTGGGGATGTTGGCCTTGATAATCCCCGTGATCACTTCTCGAGAGGGGCGTTGTGTTGCTAAAATGAGATGGATCCCCACTGCGCGGGCCATCTGCGCAATGCGGGCAATAGGCGTTTCGATATCGCTGCTAGAGACCATCATCAAATCGGCAAATTCATCGATGATTGCGACAATAAAAGGCATCGTTTCAGGAATTGGCATCGGCAGTGATGCTTCATGTTCTTTATCCCTTTTTCTTGAGTTGAATGCGGTAATATTGCGAAGCGCTAAGTGCTTTAAAATTTCGTAACGCACCTGCATCTCCTTCACAAGCCACTGAAGAGCAGAGTAAGCACCATGCGCTTCTGTGATCACAGGGGCAATCATATGAGGAAGCGCTGAGTATTGCGTGAGTTCCACTTTTTTAGGATCGATCATCAAGAGTTTTACCTCTTCTGGCCGCGCGTTCATGAGGATCGACATCACAATCGTATTGATACAGACCGATTTTCCAGAACCTGTTGCTCCAGCAATGAGAAGATGGGGCATGCGGGTCAGATCTGAAAAGAGCCATTCGCCGTGGATTGTCTTTCCTAAAAGGAGGGGGATTTGCTGTTTTTTCCCTTTTTGTTGGTAGTAAAGGAGCATCTCTTGAAAATTTACTTCTTGCGGATGAAGAGCGGGTACTTCAACCCCAACTGCAGCTTTTCCAGGGATTGGGGCAACAATACGGATCGATTTTGCTTCCATATTCAGTGCGATATCATTTTCAAGCGCTTTGATTTTTTGCACCTTTACGCCAATGGATGGATGGACTTCAAGAGAGGTGATCGTTGGGCCGCTATGAATTTCACCCACTTTGGCTTCAATGCCAAAGCTTTTGAGCGTCTCTTCGAGGACGGCCGCTTGACGCATGAGGTCTTTTTTTAAACCAGGTTGGTCCACTTTTTGCGAAGGTTGCGCAAGAAGATCGGGAGGGGGGAGTTTGAAGGAGAGATCTTTTTGCACGATTAAACTCTGCGTCGGGATCGCGATCCTCTCTTTTTTAGGAACGGACATTTCTGGAATAGGGCCTGTCCGAATCACAGGTTGTTCAGGAGCTGAAGGGAGAGTTTTCTTTTTGAGGATCGGTTCAAACTCTTTTCTCTTTTCTTGAGGAGTTTGAGCGATATGGATCTTGATCTCTTTTCTTTTCTCATTTTTTGAAGAGAGGAAGGTTTTCCAGAGGAAGAGGAGAAAATTTTGGAGCGCTTTTCCTATTTTTTGCAAGATCTGTTTAAAAGCGAAGAGGATGGGTGCAACTTGAATCCGTGTCAAAAGGAAAAAGGCGATGAGTGTTGTAGAAGTGGAGATCAAAAGGGTCCCTTGCGGACTTAAGATCTTTTGCAAATTGAGATGAGGGAGGTCCGCATAGAGAAAATAGAAGGGGACTCCGCCTAAGTAATACCTCGTTAACGTGCGGGGATAAGGAGTGCGGAATGCAATTTTTTCAAAGAGAGTTCTTGATTCCCAAGAGGCTGCCCAATTGGGGAATTGATCGCTCATCGCCGTGAGAAAACAGGAGAAAGAGACGAGAAGGATCAGAAAATAGAGATGATCGTAAAGGGGGTGATGGCGCACACGAGTCAAAAGGCGAAGCGCGATCCAGAAAAGATAGGTGGGGATTAAAAAAGAGGCAAGGCCAAAGAAGTAATTGAGGCCAAAGGCGATAAGATATCCAAGGAAGCCTAAGAAATTTTCTTCAGGGGCATCGGGAGAAAAACTACAGAGGGAGAGAAACCCTAAAAATGAGAATGTAATGAGTAAAAGCGCCTGCGCGTCGGGAGAGATCGGCGCCTGTTTTTTTTTCTTTTTTTTCTTTACTGCCATGTTCTTAGCATGACGAAAATCCCCAATACTGCGCAATACCAAGCAAAAGGTAGGACGCGCCCTTTTTCGTAAACCCAAAAAACAAAACGGACTCCAATAGTACCAAAACAAAATGAAGCCAGAAATGCGACGCAGTAACAAGAAAAAGAGATCGATGGAGAGATCGGATTTGTGATGAGTTTGATCGATTCTAAGAGCTCGCCCCCTAAAATCGCAGGAATTGCGAGCAAGAAAGAAAACTTTGCTGCAGAGAGCCAGTCCCAACCTAAAAACCTAGCAGCGGCAATTGTGGATCCACTTCTTGAAATACCGGGAAGGAGGGCAAATGTCTGCACACTTCCAATCCAAAGGGCACTTTTCCATTTTTTTGAGGGGGGAGTTTTCTTTTTGACGAAAGAGGCAGCAAAAAGAAAACAGGAAGTGATGAGAAGAAAAAAGCCTAGGTAAGCGGGGTCTGAATAGATGCTTTTGTAGGGTTTTAAGAGGAAGTACACAGGGATTAAAGGGAGTAGGCCAAGAAAAAGGAGAGCAATTGCTTTTGCATCGCAAAGAAGAGAGCGAATCTCTTTGCGAAGAAAAAGGAGGAGGGCAAAGAGCGTCCCCATGTGACACAAAAGATCAAAGTAAAGAAATTCTTCTTTCCCTGTGATCCCTAAAAAAGACCTTGCTAGTTGCAAGTGAGCGGACGAACTCACGGGAAAAAATTCTGTGAGTCCTTGAATCATTCCGAGAATGAGCGCTTGCAATGGGGTCATAGAAAAAATGGGCGATCGACGAGACTTGAACTCGCGACATTTGGATCCACAATCCAACGCTCTAACCAACTGAGCTACGACCGCCAAAAGAGCCTATCATTATAGCGAGTTGCCCCGCTAAAAGGGAATTCTTCTTTTTTAGCTTTTGAGTAGTAATGAGTTGTGAACCATGAAAAAAGGAAAAAAAAGTAGATTGGGAGGAGTTCTGAAGGGAATTTTGGCACGAGGAGGGGGCGGTCGAGGAAGAGGGGTGGCGAGGAGGCGAGCTTTAAAAGGAGAGCGGCGAAGTGTTGGGTAAGAAAGAAAAAGGGAGTGGCAAATAGGGGAAATAAAAAGTGGAGAAGGGTTGAGATCGCAAAAAGGGCAAGGGCAGCATCAGCGCAAAAGGGGTAGAAAAGGTTATAGAGAAGAGAGAGCGGAGGGAAGCTATGTGAATGGAGTAAAAGGAGGGGGAAGATGGCGAGGTTGACTGAAAGAGTTAGGCTTAAGGCTCTTCTTATCCAACTGATCAAGAAGAGGAGGTGTTTGGCTCCAGGTGAGATTCCAGATAGTTCTTTGGAGGTCCTTTTGGGCCACAAGGTGCGAAGTTTCTTCTCAAAGAGGGAGTAGAAAAGGGAGATACCGATGCAACTTGTAAAACTTAATTGAAACCCGATATTTGCTAAGGCGAGGGGATTTGCGATGAGCTCAATCAGCATAGCCACTCCTAAAAGGTTTAAGCCATTTGCCTCGCGATTAAGCCATTTCCCTATGAGATATCCACTTGCCATGAGCCAGCACCGCTCTACAGCAGGAGTTTGCCCCACGAAGAAATAGTAGGCTGTTAACCCCAGCAACAAAAGAAAAACCCTCCAAGAAGAGGGTAAAAATGAAATGAACCCGAAGGAAAAAAGGGCGGCGAGCATGGCAAAATGAAAACCGGAGACGCCTAAGATATGTTCGAGGCCTAAGCGCTGGAAGTGAAATCGCAAGAGGCGATTTTGAAGTTCTCCTGTTGTGAGCGCAAAGAAAAAATCGGCAATGTGGGGATCAAAAGGAAAAGAGCTCTGTAAAAATGAGAAGAAGCGCTCCTTCATTTTGTAGCGAGATGCAGCAAACGTTACGCTATCTGGGACTTTTTCCCACTCTTTTGCCTTGAAGGCAAAGTCGTAAGGGGCTCTTTTTTCAAGCACGCCAGTAACAAAAAAATGAGTTGTTGCAGGTTGCAGATCTTGTGTTGCAATTGAGCAGGGAATTTTTCCTGAAGGAAGATAAAGCGTCCCTTTATAGGAGTAACTCGTGTGAAAAGGGGTCTCCATCTTCTGCATCGAAGAGATTGAAAAAAGTCCCCTTGTTTCTCCCACGGGGGGATCAAACGAATAGAGAATTGTGCAGTAGAGGCAAATAAGAGGAAAAAGGGTGAGTAGGGGCCATTTTCTTAACGCGATGAGGTAAAAACCAAAGCACGGTATCAGAAGAGGATATGAGGCAAAGAGAGTGTCGTGGATGCAGACGATAAAGGTCATCGCATAGAGAAGAGCTGGGTGGCGGTCCCAAAAAAAGCGGTGCGCGGCGATAAAAGGTGTTTTGAACACAAGAGGGCCTTTCTACGAGAACTCGGGTTGCGTAAAGGGAAAATAATAACTTGTTACCGTTTTTTTAATGACCCTTTTTTAGAAGTCAAAGGCTGTTGATTATCAGTAACTTCTGTTTATCTAAAAGGGTCATTCTTGTTCAGTGAAAAAGTAAAATTAAAAACGCTAACAATATAATTAATTATGTTTATTTTTTTTAAAAAATATTATATAATAATTGAATATTAATTGAGATAATTTAGGTTTTTATGAGTACTTCAAGTGTATGCGGTTCTTTAAGTTCTCTCGCGTCTATGACGCAAGATGCTGAGGTTCAGAACGGAAGAGTTGTTTTAGTAAATAAAAGTTGTCCAGATAATCTTTCTTCAGTTCTAAAAGAGGCTTTTTCAGAGGGTTGTACAGGAATGAGGGTCATTAACTCTTCTATGAAAACAACGGGGGGGAGTTATCTGTATAAAAAGATGAGAACAGCGGTGGTACACGTTAAGATCAGTGAAGATGGTGCTGTTTCTTTCTTAAAAGGAATGCCTGAGGATTTCTCTGATGCACAACAATCTGCTCTTGCTATGGCTATTTCTGTAATCTTACCGGAGATGGAGAGTATTGGTGGTCATAGAACGGGAGGTATGACATATAGAATGGCGTTGGGAATTCATGATTATTGTGATGTAAGTGAATATATTCCGTCTGGTTCGTGGCACCAAGATGGATGGAACGATATATCAGCAATCATTTATTTTAATCACGAGAATATAAAATCAAAGTTATCTTTTAGAAAAAGTGGTTCTGAAGAGATATTGTTTTCATCTGAAACAGAGAAAACAATAAAGGTATTTAATAATCAGTTTCTTGAACATGTAGTTCACGATATTTGTCCGGAAGATAGATCTAAACCTGCGCGTCGCCAACTACTAACATTTTTTTGTGCCGATCCGTATTATGCTCCAAATGAGCGACATGGGTCATTAGGTTCTTCAGTAAAAGAGATCGTTGAATCAGGAGGCCAGATTTTGATTGTAGATAACCGCAAAAAGCCGGAAGAAGAAGCGATATGAGTGTTTCAGCTGTATGTCTTTCTGAAGATCGTTATGAACGGGTTGTGTTAGTAAGTAAATATTGTTCGAAATCTCTTTCCGCAGCTTTAGAACGGGCTTTTCAATTTAATACAGAGGAGTGGAAACCGGCGTGGAATTCAGGAGTATTTAAAGAAGATCACACAATGCAAGCAAGATTAATGAAGATTCCAGACAATTGTTGGGATGGAACTGATGTAGCGATCGATTTGACTGGGGTTATTTCTTTTCCACAAGGGATTCCTGGATATACTTTTGAGCAACAGATTGCTGTTGCCCAAGCTATTTCCGAAGTGTTAGAGGGGATGGAGAGCATTTTTGGTCATAGTATGAAAAATATGACACACAAAATGGTATTGGGAGTTCATAGTTATTGTATAGAATCTATTGCATCAGGTCAGTGGCATAAAGATGCAATGAAAGGAGCTGTAGTTCCATTGACAGCAATCTGTTATTTCGATCATGAAAACATTAACTCTTCTATATCTTTACGTTCTTGCAAAGATGAGAAACTAGTATATTCCTCTCAAACAGAAGACCTTGCTCTTGCGTTTAATAATCAGTCCCTTGAGCATCGAGCTCATGATTTTTCTCAGCTATTCATCTGAAACAGATAGTTCTGTAGTGGTATTTGATAACCTAGCTCTTGAACATCGGGTTCACGATGTGTATGCGAAAGATGCCTCTCAAAATGCATGCCGCGAACTGTTAGCCATTTTTTATGATGGGACTAAGAGCTGATCGGTTACCTGAGTGCCGATGCGGATGAATTGATCGACTGCTGTATTGAGAATGGTTTCATTGCCGTTGGGATCGATTTGGATCATGTTGTGATCGCGTAAGTAATGGAGAAGGTTGTTGTAAGTACTCTGGTCATCTACAACAAGTCCTTGAATAAAAGAGGGAGCAAGCCTTTCTTTAAACATGACTTCATGGCCGTTATAGCGGTTAGCGAATCGAGTGTTTTTTTGCAGATCGTTGGTAAATTCTAAGATATTTTGCCGTTCGGCATATTCATCATCGAACCAGAAATCATTTTCTATTTTTCGGACTCCTAAAGCGTCGTCTTTGTATTGATAAGAGCCTGTTTCTAAAGCGTCGAGTTTAAGTAAGAATCTCACTTTGCTGTTGTACATCAAGTCGCGTAATCTTAAATGGTCTTCGATGTTTTTTTGAGTGAACATTTGTGTAAAAACGCTGTCGGCTCCGCCTGACCAAAAATCAATCCCGCTTCCGCCAAGCCCATGCATATCCAGTTGATTTTCAAAACGTGTTTCTGTCGAAATAAACCCCATTTTCAAGATGGACGTAACGCGATCAAAAAGGTCGCTATCTTTGTAGGCTCCTGTAATTGCAGCCGTTTTCGATCGATTCTTCTTCAGGAAGATCACTTTCAAAACGGCGATTGAAAATTTCAGGTTCAAACAAAGAATGTTTAATGTATTCTATATAATTCATGTTGATCGAGAAACATACAGTAAGGACAATTAAACTACCATGATTTCAAATATTTTGTTGTTTATTTTTCCGTTTTATAATGAATTGATTCCAGAGAGAATCAAGGTTTGGGATTATCGAGGGCCAACGGAGGAGATTTGCATTCCCGATCTACTCCCAAGGGAAGTCTCTTTTTTCATAGCTGCGCTTCCCGATTCCTATGAAAGTCAAATTTTGAGTCGAATCGGCTACACGATCCTTTCTCCAATGGAATGGAGACAAGCCATTTATGATAAAGGGTATGTGATCACTCACTCTGAAGTGCGTCATGAACTTGCTTTTTTTGAGAATTACGATGAAATCCGCAGATGGCTAAGCTCTCTTCCCCCCGATAAGATCGAAGCATTTCTTTCAATTTTGCAAGAGTGGGGATGGGTCGATATGGGCGATGGGAAGATCCGATTTCCCTACAAGCGCTTAGTGTTGTTGGTGGAATCTAGGTAGATCCTTACCTAGTTTACTTTTCTTGAGGAAGAGATGGCAGTTTTTCAAGTTCGTCATTTCGATTTCAAAAAAACTTATCCTGAGTCTCGATAGTCCCATTTAGTGCCAGGGCCAGCAACAAACGTTTTATTTTCGGGAGTAAATAACATCCACTGTTCTCCGTCTTTTGAGTGAAGCAGTTTAAGTGTCATGTCTTCGAATTTTAACTCGGCATCAAAAAAATCATTCAACAAGCTAAATGAAGTGAATATTTTGTTTGTTAGGCTAAAAAGAACTGAATCTATCGCTTCTTTTGGACTTTTACTATGGATTAATACCATTCCATTCTGATCAATTTGCCATGCACACTGATAAACCCACAGATGCCACTCGCCATGATAACGAATTTGAGTTCCCTGCCTTGTTTTCACTTCCTCAGGAATATCTTTCCCAAAATCCATTGTTATGAAGCTACCGAAGCCAAGTTTCACTCTTGTGGGTTTCATGCCAATAATTTGTCGAAAAAACTCTTGTATAGCAGTTTTGCCATCAGTCATTGAATAACCAATATCCTTCTTCGATAAAAGGTTAAACTGATCATCATAAGTTGCGGAAAAATATCCTGATTCAGACGTAATCTGTCCTCGATCATCATATGCGTAAATCTTCTGATTTAAACGAACAATTTGCCCATTAGAATTATATTCGATAGTGTCCTGTTGCCAAGGGCTTATTTTGGCAATAACTCGTCGATTTTGATCATAAATGTAGTTTGTTGTGTACCATCCAAGAGTAAAAAAACAAGCGATCTACGTCAAGAAAATTTTCAGAAGAACCATTTCCACTGCGGTGGGAATAGTTCTTAGCATCTTTCTCTTTTATTTTGAGGGGTTTTCATGTAGAATATTCAGGATCATGATTTTGCAAGTTTTAGGAAGTGATCCGGTTTTTTGGTTTTGCGCTCTCTCTGGGACAGGTCTTTTTGTGATCCAGTTGGCCTTCAGCATATTTGGGGGAGGTGAATTGGGGGGTGAGGAGTCTAGTGGGGGAGATGCTGGCCAGTTTAAATGGCTCTCCAAGCAGGCGGTTACTGGGTTCCTTATGATGTTTGGCTGGATCGGTTTGACTTGCAAAAAGGAGACCGATTTTTCACTTGGGATTGCAGTTGCCCTCGCTTTGATTGGGGGATGTTTTTCTATTTTCTTGATCGGCACGCTTTTCCGATTTGCTGAAAAATTAAAAAGTCCAGGAACGGTTTTTCGCATTGAAGAGGCTGTGGGGAAAGAGGCTGTTGTCTACCATCGCATCCCCCAAATGGGAAGTGGGAAAATCACACTCTCTTTACACAACTTTTCTTATGAGATTGACGCGGTTTCTGAACACTCAAAAGAGATTCCCTCTTTTGCCCGAGTGCAAGTTGTGAAAAAATTAGACGATAAAACAGTATTAGTGAGGGGTTTATGAACGTTACGATGTTGAGTTTTACTGTATTTCTCTTTTTGCTTTTTATCCTCTCAACGGTCTACTTTCTTGCGAAGTTATACCGCAGATGTCCTTCTAACAAGATCCTTGTCGTATATGGGAGAGTTTGGGGGAATAAAACGGCGCAATGCTACCACGGTGGGGGCACGTTCGTATGGCCTTTGATCCAAGGGTCCTCATTTCTTGATTTGACTCCGCGCAACATCCATATTCCGCTGAAAGGCGCGCTTTCTCATCAAAATATTCGCGTCAATGTTCCTAGCACATTCACCGTTGCAATTGGCATTACGCCCGATATCATGAATAATGCCGCTGTTCGATTGCTCGATCTTGATCATAGAGGGATTGAGTCGATGGCAACAGAGATTATCATTGGTCAGTTGCGACTGACGGTTGCCTCTTTAAGAATTGAGGAGATCAACCAAGATCGGGAGCGATTCTTAGAGGCAATTAAGAAAAATATCGAGCCTGAACTTCATAAAATTGGCCTTACCCTTCTCAATGTCAACATCACCGACATCACAGATGAATCTGAATATATTGAAAGCATTGGGAAAAAAGCGTCTGCAACGGCGGTCAACCAAGCAAAGGTCGATGTTGCAGAACAAGAAAAGCAAGGGGATATTGGAAAAGCATTAGCAGAAAAAGATCGGCGCGTCTCGGTTGCTTCCTTCCACGCAGAAGCTGTCATGGGGGAAAATGAGTCAAAGGCGCAAATTGCTGTAGCCAATTCCATTCTCGCTGAAAAAGAGGCAGAAGCAACGCGTCGCAGCCAAATTGCAAAGCAGCAAGCAGAAGTTGAGATCCAACGCGCTCGCGCTTTAGCTCAAGCGCAGCTCCTTGAAACAGAAGAAGTTGTTCCACAGGAGATCCAAAAGAAAAAAATTCAGATTGAAGCTGAGGCTGAAGCGCAAAGAAAGGTCCTCATTGCAAGAGGGGAAGCTGAAGCTATTTTAGCGATCAAACAGGCTGAAGCAGAAGGGATTCAGAAACTTTTGGATGCAAAAGCAAAAGGGTATAAACAACTTGTCAGCGCTTGCGGCGATGATTCAAAGAGCGCATCGACGATGCTTCTTATTGAAAAACTGGAAGAGATCGTTAAACTTCAAGTAGAAGCGATCAAAAATATCAAGATCGATAAGATTACTGTTTGGGATGGTGGAAATAGTCATGCAGATCCACAAGGGAAAGGATCTGCGACTTCGCATTTCATCAGTCAGATGGTAAAATCGCTTCCTGCTCTGCACGATGTGGCTTCGATGGCAGGCCTTGAGCTTCCTCAATATCTTGGACAAGTGACGCATCCAGCAGAATAATTACGGCTTTTTATGGGGATCATCGTCTAGG